>JACQXT010000128.1 GCA_016208665.1 Chitinivibrionia bacterium
CGGTTTCGCGAGTTGGGGGGCCTTGAGGCCGCCGTTTCGAAGAGCGGCCGTTCCGTGCAGGGAGGGAGGCGCACCGGAACCGGCCGCGCCTTCGATGCGAATATCGAGGGCCGCCGACCCGCCCGGCTCGTACGCGCGCGCCTTTGGAACGAGAGATGCGAGACTCGCAACATCCGCGCCTTCGGCGCTGACGGTCAAGACGTACTTCGGCGTTTCGCCGGCCAGAATCTCGCCGCTTCCGGAGAGGGCCGTCTTGTTGAGCACAAGGCCGGCTCGATCGATGATGATGGAATCGCCGGCTCGATGAGCGCTGAAATCGGCCGTGAGCGGAAGCCCCGCCGGCTTTTCGAACATATCGAGGTGCTTCGCCGACAGCGCCGTGCCGTCTATGGAACCGGTCATCCGGAGCGCCGGGAGAACGCCTTCTGCGTGGATGCGCGCGCCGACCGGTCCTGCAATCGTCAAACCCGCAGGCATACGCGAGGCGAATTGCGGGAGTGCCGCCTGCACAAGGGCGAGATCGATCCGCTCCACCTCGATATCAGCGCGAATCGGGATCGTTTCCGGCGACAGCCGCCCGCTTGCAGGTCCGAAATCTCCCTTGATCCGCACATTCCGTTCCGGCGAAAACACGGCGGCTTCGAGCTCGAAGGCGACGGGCCGCGCATAATTGAAATCCTCCACGCGGCTCTTGATTCTGGCCACCGACAGGGCGGTTTTCGCCTGCCGGTCGTCGTAATGAACGGTTCCTTCATCGATGTCGACGAGCGCGACGGCGAGCGGCGCAGCGGCAGTTGCGCTCCCCCCGCCCTCCCGTTCCGATGATTTCCCGGTGTTTGCAGGAGCTCCGATGGTGCTCGAGTTCAGGACCCCCTGTTCATTGCGCACGATCCTGATAACGGGAGCATGGAGCGCCGCTCTCTTGACTTCGAATCTCTTCGAGAACAGCGGCCATAGCTTGGCGTTGACGCGGAGATCGGCGGCTTCGAGGAAGGGTTCGTTCGAGAACGCCGGATCGTCCGCGATTTTGACTCCCTGCAGTTCGACGCCGATGCCGCCGCGGAGCGTTACGCCGATGTGTTCGATGGAGACGGGGCGCCCGATCGCCTGTTCGGCTTTCGAGAGAATGAAGTCCTTGTTCCGGTTGATGATCCCGTTCAGGTTCGCCAGGGCGACGATGACGACCGCTGCAATGACAAGCAGCACGATTCCGGCAATGATGAATTTTTTCATGAATAAAATCTCCGTGCAGGGTTACACTGTGGCATGATTCCGAACAAGCCGCCGGCCCGAGTCCCGTTCCCGCAGCACCCCGAGACTCCCGAGTCCGGCGGCGCATGCACCTCGAGCGCTTTTTAAGAATAGTGGGGGTTCTGAAATTGTCAAGAATCATTCATGCATGCGGCGCGCCCGGGCGAATCCGGGCCGGAGCTGCGGCGATAATTCTTGTGCGCCTCTGCGCCCTGTGCTAGGTTCGAAAAATGCGGAAATGCTTAAAGAGAAAGGAGCATGAAGCGCCATGACAAACGGAGGCTTTGGAGAAGAAGTGCGGATGCCCCGCTTTCGGCGGCCGCGGATATTCCTCGCGCCCGTCCGCTGGCTGGCCGGCGCGCTGTTGGTGCTGGTCATCTCCCTGTCGAGCTTTTACACCATCGATCCGGAAGAGATCGGCGTCGTGCTTCGCCTGGGCAAGTACCAGTACAGCACGAATCCCGGCCTCCACATGAAACTCCCGCTCGGCATCGACAGAGTGACCAAGGTGCCGGTGCAACGGCAGTTGAAGGAGGAGTTCGGGTTTCAGACGCTGTCGGCCGGAGTGAAAAGCGAGTTCACGACCCGCGGACGCGAAGCGGAATCAAACATGCTGACGGGCGACCTGAATGCGGCGGTCGTCGAATGGGTCGTGCAATTTCGGATCGTGGAGCCGTACAAGTATCTCTTCCGCGTTCGGAACGCCCGCGAAACGCTCCACGACATGTCCGAGGCGGTCATGCGCGCGAGCGTCGGAGACCGCACCGTCAACGAGGTGCTGACCGTCGGCCGCCAGGAAATAGCCACCCAGGTGGAAGAGCGGCTGCAGGAGCTCTGCGACCAATATGAGACGGGCATCAAAATCGAACAGGTGGTGCTGCAGGATGTCAATCCTCCCGATCAGGTCAAGGCATCGTTCAACGAGGTCAACCAGGCCCAGCAGGAGCGGGAGAAACTGATCAACGAAGCCCAGTCGGAATACAATAAGGTGATCCCCAAGGCGAAAGGCGAGGCCCAGCAAACCATCAGCGAAGCGGAGGGATACGCCCTTAACCGCGTGAACACCGCTCGCGGCGATTCCGCCCGCTTCGCCTCCATGTACGAAGAGTACCGCAAGGCTCCGGAAGTGACGCGCACACGGATCTACCTCGAGACCATGAACCTGATCCTGCCGCAGGTCTCCAAGAAGGTGGTCATTGACGAAACGCTTAAGGGAGTCATTCCGCTCCTGAACCTTCAACCCGGCTCGCCCTTGAAAGGCGGTGAGGAGAAATGAGAATCGCACTTGCCATCGCCGTCTCGCTCTTTATCCTCATACTGCTCGGGGGAACGCTTTTTATCGTTCAGGAGTCGGAGCAGGTGATCATCACGCAGTTCGGAAAACCCGTGGGGAGTCCCATCAACACTCCCGGATTGAAGGCAAAGATACCGCTCATCCAGAAAGCCCACCGCTTCGACAAGCGGTTCCTCGAATGGGACGGAGATTCGAACCAGCTCCCGACCAAGGACAAGCGTTTCATTTGGATCGATACCTACGCCCGCTGGCGAATCACCGATCCCTTGCTGTTCTTCCAGCGTCTCCGCGACGAACGCGGAGCGCATTCGCGGCTGGACGATATTCTCGACGGCGAGACGCGAAACTCCATCGCCAAGCACGAGCTCGTCGAATTGATCCGGTCGACCAATCGCGAGGCGACGCCGGGAGAATACGACCAGACCCAGGATGAAATCATGCTGGAGCGCATCTCGATCGGCAGGGATGCGATTCGAGCCGAAGTTCTCGCAAACGCCCAATCGAGAACATTGGATCTCGGCATCGAGATACTCGACGTCCAGTTCAAACGCATTAATTATGTCGAGGAGGTTCGCACCAAAGTCTACGAACGTATGATCGCCGAACGCCGCCGGATCGCCGACCGTTTCCGATCGGAGGGCGAGGGAGAAGCGTCCAGAATCCGCGGGGAGAAAGAACTCGAGCTCAAGCGGATCCAGTCGGAGGCGTACCGCCGGGCCCGCGAGATTACCGGCCGCGCCGACGCAAAGGCGATATTGATCTCTGCGGCCGCCTACAATCGGTCGGCCGACACGCGCTCGTTTTTCGAATTTCTTAAAACCATGGAGACCTACGAGCGTACACTGGACGGCGAGACGTCGCTCATCTTATCGACCGACGGCGATTTCTACAAGTTCCTCAAATAGGCGGCGGGGGAACGACGTCGGCACGGCTCATTGGCCGTTCGTGAGCGTGAGGACGAGGATCTGCTGCCCGAATCCGGTGATGTCGTAGCTCGAATTCACTCCCTGAGCATCCGGAACCACGACATACCCCGTTTGACCGGGGGTCGCTGCGGCGCCGTTGACCGGTTCGGTGACGGCCCTCGTGAACGGATTCTCGAGCAGCGCACTCTGAGGAAGAATATCAACGACCGTCTCCCCGACGGGGGTCACGTCCACATCGACGTTGGTCGGATACAATCCGTCACTCTGGACCGCCCAGTCCTCGACGGCAAGCTGCACAGTATGACAGTTGGATCGCACTACGGCTTCCTTGCCCCTGCGAGTCATGCTCATGAAATTTGGGTACGCGATCATTGCAAGAATCCCGATGATCGTGACCACGATCATGAGCTCGATTAGCGTAAATCCTTTGTATTTCATATAATATACCACCCGTATGTTCGACGGAGTTGCATCGGTTACACGGACCAACTCTTCGTACTGAGTAATTGGCAAAGAGCATGCCAAGAATCCGGGCGCACGCGCCCGCAGAGCCGCACCCGACTCCCCGCCTCGAAGTACGCCTTGAAAATTCGAGGCCGATAGGGCACAATACTCGATATCATTCTGCAGAACATAACGCTGCGGCGAGCGTCCTTTCCGGGGAAGGTCTTGACTTCGCCTGCGGGCGGCTTCGAGGGGACAGCGGCTTCAGAGCGCGGAACAATGATACGGAATTGGAGGGATAGCGTGGGACTATTCGGAAAGAAAGAATCCGGCACGGCTCCATACACGCCGGAATTCCTTGAACTCGAGCGCCGGAAGCGCTACGGATATGCAAACAAGGTCGAAGAAACCGGCGAAGCATACACGATCACGATGTTTTTCCCCACCATTGTTCCCCCGGGCGAACTGGCCGACAAGCTCGGATTGCCCCGCGAGATGCCGGACTACGATTATGGCGTGGCCCTATCCGAAAGCACGCTGACGGTAAAGGCCAGGCTTCGCGACGAAAACATTCTTAAGCTCACCGGGATCGTGAATTCGTTTCCCGACCGCTTTTTCAAGGAATTCATACTGGCTAAACCGGTGAGCAGGTTCGAGACGGACTACAGAAACAAGGTACTGACCATTACCGCATTCAAGATCGAACGCAAAGAGGAAACGTGACCGGGGCGTGCGCCGTAGATCGACCGGTGTATGCTTCTATTCGAACTGCGCTTTGATCTGCCCCCATGTCGCGGATTCGGCTGGAACTGTCTGATCCATCATAAACACGTTGTACAGCGCCTCTCCGTCGAATACGCGGTTGCCGTCCTTATCGCTGAAGACCGTGATCTTCATGGATTCTGCGCCCGACCAAGCGATATCGAGCGCGATGGTATCTGAGTAAAATCCGTTCTCTTGCCGGGTTGACACAACAAGCTGGGGGATGTAGTAGTACAATCCCGTAATGCGTTCGCCGTCTACATAGATCGCCGGTTCGGCGTCGAACGGCGTGGGCAAGAAGCGGACGTATACATCGTTGAGCTGTCTCGGCGCATGATAGAATCCGTCTATGTACAAGGTGAATTTGTTCGCCGGCAGGTTGAATGAATTCGCCCCCGCGAGTGCGGGTTCGAAGCCGAGCAGACCCGGCGCCTGGTAGAGCTCATAGGCGATTCGATCGCTCCTGATATCCCAGAGCATTACTCCAAACCGGTCATAGTCGGGATCGTAGAGAGAATCTCCCGGGAATATCATCAGGTAATTCGACGGATTGAACTGGAAGACGGCATTCATATCCGGGTATGCCAGAAGACACGGATCGGCAACTGCCGGCCGAGGGGTAAAGGCCGCGAGGAGCGAAAACGCCATGATGACATGCATGCGCCGGTGCGTTTTAATCATTGCACTATCCTCCTCAATTCCGTATCAAACTCAAAGCCTGCAATAACTACTCTCTGCTGGCGGCAGTATTGTGTCTATCCAAGCGTCGTGCGGCGGCAAAGCGGTATCAAATGATCGGCGGCGTTAGCCCCTTGTCTCCCCGTCGGACCTTAGTATTATAACACAATTTTGGTAAAATGTGAGCGGTTTCTTTATGCCTGGGCTTCAAGAGGCAATCCAGGAACAATTGCAGCTATGAAGAAAATGTGTGTATTTTATATTATTTCAAGGAGTTACATCTATTGCCGGCCGCCCTTCGATCCTTGCGAGGGAGGGGCTTCCCGCACACCGGTTCCCTCCGTGACAAGGGAATCAATTGCGCATAAGAGCACACCTGCAATTGCAGCCATAAATGGCGGAGACAGCTTATCCGGAGTATCCCGGCCTGTGTGATACCATGGATTGTGATCGTAGCCTTCCCACACGGAAACCGCCTGCAGTCCTCTGCTCCAGAACGGCGCGTGGTCGCTGTTCGCCGCGATAGTCAAGGTGATTTCGCATCGCAGGGTCGTCATCGCAGTCGCGCACAGGGCGAGTTCCTTCGCGAGATGCAACGATGCTTCATTCGTGAATATCACGAAATCCTTCGGCCCCTCCTGGTCGTACCCGATCATATCGACATTGATTGCGCCCATCATGTGCTCATCCGCGTCCATCAAACGATCGACGAACCAGGTAGACCCCAGCATCGAGTCCTCTTCGCCCCCGAAAAAAGCCAAACGAATTTTTGGGCTTTCAGCACGTGTTCGAAGCAGCGGGAGGATTCGCGCAACTTCCAGAAGCACCGCGGTCCCGCTGGCGTTGTCGTCGGCTCCCGGAGCATGCCCGCCGGGCTCATCGGCCCTGCTGTCATAGTGCGTGCAGAGCATCAGGACGGGGCCGCTTTCTCCTTCGGGCGGGTAATCCGCAACGACGTTCGCGACAGACCTCGGATTGCCCGCTCGATCCGGCATCTTCATGATATACCTGCGCATGCGCCACCCGCGGTGCATGAGCTGCTCCGCGATATACGCGCTCGCTTGAAGAGACCCCTCGGATTCGAGCGCACGATTCTTGTGCCGGGTTAATGCGGCGATGCTGGACATGATGCTGTCTTCCGAAATCTCGCGAAACACATGCTGCGGCGAGACCGCGGGCGGCCCGGCCGTTTCATGGCTCCGAATTCCGGAAAGACCGGCGAGTGATGCGGCCAGGAGTAGCGTCGCGAGCACAGCCGGCGGCGTTAGCGAATTTTTCATGACGTGATATTTGCGAAACTCCCCGCCCGGATCCGATGCCTGCGAAAACCCGCCTTGTCCGAGAAAGATAGAGCAGCAGCCCTATATCTGAAAGAGCGCTCGTGCTTCGACCTGCTGTCTTGAACATTGCAACGTGAAGCAAGCAAAGCACAAGAGGGATTTTATCGGTTTCGCCGCGGAGATGGCAAGAGTTATGCTTTTATCTTTACAAGTTCGCTCATTTTTTATAATAGTTCATAAAGAATCAAACGAGAGCCGCGGCCGGTACGGCCCGATAGAGCGACATTTCCCTGGAGGAGGATACTATATGCGGTTACTCATGGTTATGTTCCTGTTCGCGGTGCTCGCACTGTCGGGCTGCAGCAAAGGAGATAACGACACGAAAACCGCACAAACCGCGTCGAGCCGCGAGCCGCGCCGAGGAGGAACCGTACTGCGGCACCTCGAATCCGAGTGCAAGACGTTGAACTGGGTATTATACACGAGCTTGTACGAGGACTATGTTCTCGGGCTGATCTACGACAATCTTCTTGATTACAACGAGAATCAGGAGATCATCCCGGTGCTCGCCAAGAGCTATTCGATCAGCGACGACCATCTAAGAATCACGGTGACGCTCAACGATAGCATCTACTGGCACGACGGCGTGCCCATCACTTCGGAAGACGTCAAATTCACGATGGACAAGATCCGCGATCCGGCGATCCCCGCCCTGAACAAACAGGGCTATTTCGACAAGCTGGATCACGTAGAGATAGTCGACGACAAGACGGTCGTATTTGTCTGGAAGGAGCCCTATGCCCCCTCGCTTCATGCCTTGGCCCAGCTCGCGCCGATACCCAAGCATATCTACGACACGGAAGACTTCTTGAGGAATCCGTACAACCGGAAACCGGTCGGCAGCGGGGCGTTCAAGTTCGAGGAGTGGCGGACATCGCAGATAATCAGCGTCGTACGCAACGAGAATTACTACAAGAAGCCTGCGTATCTCGACAGGATCATATTCAAAATCATACCGGACGAGTCGGTCGCCCTGAACGCGCTCAAGGCCGGCGAATTGGACGAAATGAGAGTGAATCAGATTCAATGGGAGCGGCAGACGAACGATCCCGGTTTTCTGGAGAATTTCGAAAAATACATCTACTATGTGCCGACGTATAACTACATCGGATGGAACTGCCGTTCCGTCTGGTTCAAGGACAAGCTGGTCAGGCAGGCCATGACCGAGTTGTTCGACCGCGAGACGATCAACGTGAAACTGTACTCGGGTTATGCGAAGCTCGTCAGCGGGCCGTTCTACATCAACCATTGGTCGTACGACAAGAGCGTCAAGCCCTGGCCGTTCGACCCTCTGGACGCCCGAAGAAAACTGCAAACGGCGGGCTGGGTTGATCACGATGGAGACGGAACGCTTGACAAGGACGGCATCAAATTCGAGTTCGAATTCATCATAAAAAGCGGGAGCATAACCGGCCAGCAGTACGCCCAGGTGCTGCAGGAAGAGTGCGCCAAGGCGGGTATCGTCGTGCAGATTCGAATGCTCGAGGGCGCGACGTTTTTCGAAAAGGTCGACAAAGGCGAATTCGACGCATGCGCCCTGGCCTGGCGCCTCGATATCGATCCGGACATTTTCGACACATTCCATTCCAGCCAGGCTCCGCCGATGGGGCTGAACCACGGTTTCTACAGCAATCCCGAAGTCGACAAGTTCCTGGAGATGGGGCGAGTGGAATTCGATCAGAAGAAGCGCGCGGAGATATACCATCAAGTGCATCGATTGATACACGAAGATCAACCGTACACGTTCGTCAATACCGTCCCCGAAAAACGGCCTATCAATAAGAGAATCAAGAACGTCGTTATTTCCGCCGATGGACCGTTCAGCTTCCACCCCGGCAGCAACTATTGGTATATCGACAATAATCAGGCTCAGGCCAGAAAGTAGTGCGAAGCCCGGAATATGCTGTTCTATACGCTGCGCCGTCTGGTATTCCTGATTCCGACTCTCCTGGGTATCACGATCGTTACTTTTTTCATCATATCGCTGGCCCCGGGAGATCCCGTCGAACTCATCCAGGGCGATGTGCTGAGCTCCAGAATCTCCCCCGAGGCGTACCACGAAATGCTTCGCCTCTACGGCCTCGACAAACCCATTCATGTGCGCTACTTCATCTGGCTCAAGAGGCTCATGACGCTTGATTTCGGGGACTCGTTCCTGGACCACCGGCCCGTCCTGACGAAGATTCTCGAGAGATTGCCCGCAACGCTTCTCTTGAACATATTATCTCTGATCATTTCCCTGCTCGTGGCCGTGCCGCTCGGGCTCTACTCGGCGGTTCGGCAACACTCCTTGTTCGACAAAATCAACGGCACCATACTCTATATACTCTATTCTCTTCCCGAATTCTGGATCGCCCTGCTGTTGATCATACTCTTTGGAGTTAAATTGAAGATACTTCCGTTCTACGGGATCGAATCGGTCAATGCGAATCAGCTTGGGTTTCTTGCGCACACATGGGATCGCATCCTTCACTTGCTCATGCCGACCTTCTGCTTGACCTATGGTTCTCTGGCGTTTCTATCGCGATTCGTCAGAGGCTCGACGCTCGAGGTCATCCATCAGGATTATGTGCGCACCGCCTGGGCAAAAGGATTGGACGAGAGGAGTATCGTATACAAACACGTATTCAAGAATACGCTGATACCGATGCTGACGCTCCTCGGAATGCTGCTCCCGACGCTGATAAGCGGCAGCGTCATACTCGAATACATTTTCAGCTGGCCCGGCATCGGCAATTTGTTCTTCGACGCCGTGCTGTCCCGGGATTACCCGACCGTTATGGGCTTGAGTTTCATCAGCGCCGTTCTCGTTCTTATCAGCACGCTGCTTGCCGATATTCTGTACGCCTGGGCGGATCCGCGGATCGCCTACCGTTGATCGAGCCGCTGCGGCGGAGCGGGTGTTTTTGAATTATGCCGTTGCAATAATGTTCGAATGATGAAAGCCACTTTCTATGATATAGCCTACAAACGCACCCTGAAGGGCCTTGAAGGAGTTCAGAAGGGAAAGAGTCCGAACTTCGCGAGAATAGTTTGGAAGCGGCTGAAGCGGGACAAATTCGCGATGGTTGGTTTCTACATTGTTCTGGCGTTATTCATTATTTCCTATCTGGCTCCCGTCCTTGCCAATAACAAACCCATTATCATGCTCTACGAGGACCGCTGGTACTTTCCCGCGGTTGCCGAGCTTGTGCCTCTCAAATGGATCATACAGCAGCCTGAATTGAAAAAACTCGATTTCAGCGTTGTGAAATACGACAAATCGATGGCGCTGCTGATGCCGCCCATCCCCCACTCCCCGTATGAAATCCATTTGGTGGAGAAGCTGCGGCCGCCAAGCCACAAGTATTGGATGGGAACCGACGATCTGGGAAGAGACGTCGCCGCCCGCATGATCCACGGCGCAGGAGTTTCGCTCAAGGTCGGCTTCGTTGCGGTCGCCATCGCCCTCCTCATCGGAGTGCTGGCCGGAGCCATGGCGGGGTACTATGGAGGCGTTGTAGACATCTTGACATCCAGGGTCATCGAAATCGTGATGTGTTTCCCCTTCTTCTTCCTCATCCTGGCGGTAATCGCTTTTCTTCCGCCGAATATTTTCAACATCATGATCGTCATCGGCATCACGAGATGGACGAGCATCGCGAGATACACGCGGGGAGAGTTCATGCGTCTCAAACACCAGGAGTTCGCCGAGGCGGCGCGCGCCCTCGGCGCCAGCGACAAAAAAATCATTTTCAAGCACATACTGCCCAACTCCCTCGCCCCGGTTCTTGTCTCGGCGACGTTCGGCATCGCGAACGCCATCCTCATCGAAGCGGCCTTGAGCTTTCTCGGGCTCGGGATCCAGCCTCCGACGGCAAGCTGGGGAGGCATCCTGTCTCTTGCGAAGCAGTTCATCGAAGTGGCCTGGTGGCTCGCCACATTCCCGGGCCTGGCCATCTTCATAACGGTA
>JACQXT010000162.1 GCA_016208665.1 Chitinivibrionia bacterium
CAGATGAGCGTGTTGATGTTCACGTCCTTTTCGTTGAACACGAGGTTTGCGAAATTTCTCGTATTCTTCATGGTGAAATACTCGGCCGTCTTGTTGCCCTTGGCGTCGACCGCGATCAGCGCCGCTGCTTCCTCCATGCCGGCATCCAGCCTGCGCATCTGCTGCGTGGCAAGCACGATTCGATCTCCGCCGAAGCGTCCGTTCATGAGTATTTGCATCCCGCCGTCGGGAGGCTCGGGAACGGGAAAGGTGCCCGCCGCTTCCCCGCCGGGCGTGAGGAGTACGATTCTCCCCGGCATGCGCTGGACCACCGCCACGTTGCCGTCGAGCGTGAAAAACAGATCCGCCGGGCGGCGGAACTCTCCCGGCCCCTCTCCTTCCCTTCCGATCGATCTCAGATACTCGCCGGCGGGAGAAAAGACCTTGATGTCGTTGAGCTGTGTATCGAGCAAATAGACGGCGCCGTTCTTGTCGGTTGCGACTCCGGATATCACGCCGAAGAAATACTCTTCATCGTCTCCGCCGGCCTCCCAGAGAAGTTTCGGCGCGAGGGACACCGGCGCATCGGCGGGTTGCGCCGGATTCATGACGTGCGTCACGCCCTCTTTTACCACTTCCTTGCCCTTCCAGTCGGCCGCGCCCGCCGGCATCGACATCGCGAGAAGCGCTATCGCGGGAAGAGCCGCCCCGGCGCAACCGCCGAACGCGCTCTTGAAAATTGATCGCCTGCAAAACCGCCTGTGCATCATGTTCGCCTCCTCGTGGATATTCGGGGGATCATGAGAGATTCATGCGCTGCAACAGTCCGGCATATCGCGGGTCCGCGCGCAGCGCATCGAGGATGGGAAGCACCTTGAGCGTTTCCATCCAGTGGTCCCGTTCGTTATACGCTTTCTCCAGCCATTCGAATGCGCCGCCGGAATCGCCCAGCCCGGCGTGTATGAGCGCGATCCAGAACGGAGATACATATTTCTCCCGCGAGAGAGCATTCAGGTTTTCAAGCAGGCCGACGGCTTTGTGATGGTCGCCGGCGAACGCATGGAGCGTTCCGAGCTGGGAGAGCACGAGGGTATCCCGCGAGCCGGCGAGTTCGTTCGCGCGCCCGATCGCGGCGAGCGCCGCGCCGAACATCCCTTTCTGCGCATGCGCGAGCGCTAGAAACTGATGCGCGATGACGAAATCCGGATCCATCTCGAGCGTCTTCTTCAGATGTTCGACGGCGCCTTCGATATCGCGGGCATAGTAGAGCACCTGCCCGAAGTCGCTTTCGATGATCAAGGACAGAGGGTCCAGGTCCCGCGCGATCTCCGCTTCCCGTATGGCTTCGTCATGCCGTCCCATGTAGGACAGGAACTCCGAATACCACTGGTGCGCCGATGCGTAGCTCGGTTTCAATTCGAGCGCCTTTGTGTATTCCTTCTCCGCGGCCGCCCAGTCCCGGTCGTAATTGGCGCTGATCCATCCCAGCGACGCCCTGGCTTCGGGAAGCTCCGCATCGATGCGGATCGCCTGCTTCGCCGCGTCTCTCGATTTCGAGAAAGCCTCGCGGGGGGAGAGATGCCCGTACCATCCGAGCAGATTGTAGCAATCGGCGACCCCCACGTAGGCGAGCGCATAGGACGGATCCTCGCCGATCGCCTGCTGGAAGAATTCGAGAGCCTGCCGGTAGCTTCGTTCCGTCCGTTTGTTCCACCAGTAGCGCCCCATCAGGTAGAGATTGAACGCATCGAGATTTTCCGTCGGGCGCTTCTTCATCGCCGCGCTTTCCTCTCCCAGGAGCGACACTCTCAGTTTATTGACGACCGCCATGGTAATTTCATCCTGAATCGAGAATATGTCCTCCATCTCGCGCTCGTACTGCTCGGCCCACAGGTGGTACCCGTTCTCCGCGTTGATCAGCTGCGCGGTGATGCGCACGTGCTTTCCCGATTTGCGCACGCTGCCTTCCAGGAGCGTCCCGACGCTCAGCTTCCTTCCGATCTCCCGTATATCTTCGTTCTTGCCTTTGAACGAAAACGAGGACGTGCGCGCCACGACGCGCATGCCGCCGGCCTTGTTCAGGGTATTGATGATCTCCTCCGCGATGCCGTCGCAGAAGTATTCCTGGTCTTGCTCCGGGCTGATGTCCGCGAAGGGGAGGATGGCGACCGACGGCTGCGCCGCGTCCGCAGTGAACGATTCACACGCGCTTCCGGCGAAGGCTTCCCGGAACGAGACGAGCTTGACCAGGAGCGTGCCGATCTCCTGATACCGGCCGGCCGGATTTTTTGCCAGCGCCGCATTGACGATCTCGCTCAATGCGCCCGGCGTTTCCGGACGGTATGCGGCAAGGGGAACGAAATCCTCGTTGAGAATCTCATACTGAACCGCTTGGGAGTACACGCCGTCGAACGGCAGCCTGCCGGCGATCATTTCGTAGAGGCAGATTCCAAGTGACCAGATATCGGTTCGATGATCGACGGCGTCTCCCCGGCACTGTTCCGGCGACATGTACGCCGATGTGTCCCCTTCCATGACCAAACTGTGATCCTCGAAACTGTCGGGCATGTCGGCCATGCCGAAATCCAAGATGACGACCCGCCCTTCCTCGGTTATCATGATATTCGAGCTCATGATATCTCTGTGTATGATACCCTTCATGTGAGCCGCTTTCAGCCCTCGCGCCACCTCTACCGCGATGTCCACCGCTTCGACGATATCGAGCGGGCCGGTCCGTATACGTTCCTTGAGCGTCATGCCTCTTGTGTACGCCATTGAAATGAAAAGCTTTCCGTTTTCTTCCTCTATGCCGTAAATAGTGCGGATGTTCGGATGACTCAGCGAGGCGGCCGCCTGGGCTTCCCTGATGAGACTGGATTTTTGCTCCTGGCTCCCGAAGGCGTCGGTCCTCAGAAACTTCAGCGCAACGATGCGCTTGAGCATCATATCCTCGGCCTTGTAGATGACGGCCATGCCGCCCTCGCCGATCTTATCCAGAATTCTGTAATGAGAAATGACCTGGCCCGTCATAATTGCGCTTCCGGTTGCAATCCGTCCATTCTGTGAAACCATGCCGATCTGCTCGTGTACCTACAGCGTTCTATCGCTTTTTGTCCAATGAGTTCCCAGGTTTCTGCCTGCGGCCGGCCCCTGCGGAGTCTCGTTCTCAAAAAAAAAAAAAAAAACAGCTCCATGGGTGCATGTAGCGTGGCGACAAGCCTGCCCGCCACATCGAAAATGCCGAGCTGCACGTCCGCCGGTCCGGTGGTCGAAAACTCGATCGTGGTCGAGGGGTTGAACGGATTGGGGTAGTTCGACCGGAGAGCCGCGGCAATTTCCGTCAAGCCGGGGCCGTCGACGATCCCCGTCGCTCCGTATCGAATCTCGTTCATGAACCATTGCGCGCTTTCCGCCGTGATCGTCACGTGTTCCTGGTTCCCGGCCGGATAGTAGACGCCGTCGAACGGGGTGAGCGACAGGATATCGGGATGGCCTGCAATGTCGAAAAACAGGTCCTGCGTGTCGAGCGCCAGGGCGCTTACCGCGGGAATGAAGCAGTGGCTGTTGTACAATGCAACGATGTCCCCGTACGGAGCTTCGCTCGAATCCATCTGCGCCATGGAAGCGCGCCAGCCGCCCGGCGCATTGTCGTACGGCTTCGTTCCGGACCCGGTCACCGACATCCGTTCTTCCGGCAGCAGGATGATATCGACGAGCCCGTCGAAAATCCGCTGCGGGGCTCCGCCGGAGACCGCCCAGACGTTGCCCACGATATCGACCAGAAAACTATAGTATTCGTAATCGATGACCTGCTCTCCCGCCGCGAAGCCTTGCGAATCCCCGTATCCGCTCCCGTTCGCGACGGCGATCGTGCGGCATCCGCCGGGAAAACCGCCTGCGGCCGCAAGATCCGCAAGGAACACGGGGCGAAGCGGGTCGGCCTCGCCCGTCGTGCCGGGAGGCGTGGTGTGGTGGTACACCAGCATCTGCCGGGCGGCCGGCGTGTCGAGCCTGCTCAGGAGAAACGCCGCCTCGGCGGATTGATCGGAAAAGAAATCCATCCAGTACTGCACGCCGAGCGGAATGTTCGCTCCGCCGTGAGGGACATCGAATGAAATGAACGTGCGCGTCCCGTGATCGAGCGCGTTCGTCTCCATCCAGGACAGGGCGAACCGCGCGACGAGCCCGCCCATGCTCGCTCCGATGACCGCGATATCGGCCTGCGGACCCGCCAAGGACAGAACCTGCTGGATGAGCTCGACGAGCACGAAGCCGTTTCTCTGTATGTAATCGGTTGCGTCCGCGAAATTGAGCACGACCGCGTCGAATCCCTGGCTGCGCAACATCTCGATCAGATTCTCCTGGTTGAGCAGGGCATACAGCTCGTCCCAGTTCATCGTATTGTCGAGATCGAATCCTTCGACGACGACAACCGGATTCTCGAGCGTCCCGAGCGGATCGGAGAGGTACACGTACGCTTCGCCCGTCGCATATCCTCCGTTGTAGGGAATGGCTGCGGCCACGGCCAGCGTGTCGTCGGGCAGCGGCGTCTCGAGGGCCTCCACATGGAAATAGAAGCTCGCGTGGAGCACGGCGCCGCCGGGTTTGTGGAAACGCAGGCGGATCGTTTTCCGCCCGCCGGCCGTGTAGCGGGCGATGATGTCTTGATTGAACGAGGCTTTCCTGTAGCCGAGCCCGTCGCCGCAATCGATCTCGAGCGTGCGAGGAATTGCCTCGCCGTTGGTGAAGTACCACCGCCCTTCGAGTCTGAACGCCGTCCTCGCTCCCCGGTACGTGCGGTCCTCGAGCGCCGCCGCGGCGAACGCCCGTTTCTCAACGAACGGATCGCCCTCGCCCGCATGCACGCGGCCGTTCAGCATCACCAGAGATCCGTCTTCGAAGGCGCCCTCCCGCATCTTGTCATACGCGACGTCGATCACCGCGATGGGAATCGAGCCGTGCTCTATCCCCGTCCCGGCGCCGCGTTCCGCCTCCGCCAAGGCCGCGGACACGAGGGTCTGAACGGGAGGCCACGGAGGAGGCGCGAGCGACGCGTTCCACAACTCGAAATAGAGCTGCTTCCAGCGCTGCAGGCCGGCGGGACTCGACCCGGCGCCGCCGTCGAACGCTTCGATGCCGGAGAGCGGCACCACACGATCGTAGAGGATGCCGGTTTGGATCAGATCCGGCCCTATGGCGTCGAGCATTTCGCGCAATCGCGATCCCGCTTTTTCCCCGGCCCGGACGTCGAAGGAACCGGGCATGCCCGAGAAGTGAAAAACAAGGGCGACGAAAACGATTGTTTGCATGGTCTTGAGGAGTCTCATGGCGGATATAAGTATAGCAGATGGAAGCCGTTCGGTGAAGCGCCGCTTTGGCTCTATTGATCCGGCTCTCTTCGATTCACGAGATCCGCAAAACGCTTCCAAGGCGTATTGGAATGAAATACTATCTGAATTGCCGCACCATGGACGTTTTCATGGAAAGGATGCCCGATGAATATGAATCGACTGTTCCCGATGTTACTTGTTGCAGTCATGCTTGCCGGCTGTCTCGCCGGTTGCCCGGGCAAGCAGGAAGGCGGCCCGCCCGAGGAAAAGAACACCGCGGCTTCGCCTTCTTCGCCGGCCTCGCCTCCGCGGCTGCAGACGACTGCGGAGGTTGCGGCGGGATTTTCCCGCCTTGCACTCCGCTGCATACAGAAGGAGTATCCCAATAAATTAGATCACGTGATGAACGACTCTGCGGAGGTTCGAGAGCCGCGCGATCTTCATCCCGCTTTTTACGGGTGCTTCGATTGGCACTCATCCGTCCACGGGCACTGGATGTTGGTGCGC
>JACQXT010000166.1 GCA_016208665.1 Chitinivibrionia bacterium
CAACAAGTACCTCGATATCCCGGTATTTCTTGAGGCTGATATCCGGCCGGACTTCCACGCTCACTTCAAGGGTGATGGGCTCGCCTTTTTTACCCTTGATGCTCTCGAAATTGGGGTCGCCCACGGCTGCTATCTTCTCTTTCATAAGGGCCATCTCGTAAATCTGAGGAAGCAGGTTCTGGACCGCATCCGAATGAATCACGTCCCCGTAGTTCTTCCAGATATATTTCTCCGGCAGTCTGCCTTTGCGGAACCCGGGTATCTTCAAATCCGACTTTAGTTTTCTGAATACCGCGGCTTCTTCTTTTTCCACTTCCTCGAGGGGAATCTCTATAGTAAGCATCCTCTTGCATTGGCCGGGTTCCGATACCTGCACGGTAAAGTTCCTGTCCTGAAGATCGTGGTCGTGGTCGTGGTGATGATGATGTGAATCGTGCATGATTTCTCCATTGCGTGGTGCGAGAGGGGGGACTCGAACCCCCACGAGGTTTACTCACTGGATCCTAAATCCAGCGCGTCTGCCAATTCCGCCACTCTCGCATAGCTGAAATGCCGTGTTGCTGGAATTGCCGACCAATGACAAAAGTAGCGGCGACGAAGTAAGTGTTTGGCGCTCTTACGGTCAAGCCAAATATGAGGGAGGCTCCGGGCCGGACCGAATAGAAGTAAGTTATTATTTTACTACATCTTGCCTTGGCAGAGGATGGCGCCAGCCTCTTCGCCGGCTTCTCTGCCCACCGGGATGCCGGCGAAGGGGTCCGCCGTCTCTGATTCAACCTGGATTTCCCCTTTATTTCCCCTTGAATTGCGGTTTGCGTTTTTCAAGAAACGCTTGAAGTCCTTCCTTCATGTCCTCGGTAGCGCACAACATGCTGAAAAGGGCCGCCTCATGCCGGCAGCCGTCGTTGAAACTCATTTCGAGCCCGACATGCACCGCTTCCATCGCGGCTTTCATGGCCAGGGGGCCCTTCTCAAGAAGTACTCCCGCATAGGAGGCGGCCGCGGCCATCAACTGGTCGGGCGGTACGACGCTCGAAACCAAGCCTATTCTCAGCGCTTCGTTAGCATCTATGACGCGGCCGGAGACGATGAGATCGAGGGCAATTCCTTTCCCTACTATTCTCGCGAGACGTTGCGTTCCCGCGTATCCGGGGATGACCCCGAGGTTCACTTCCGGCTGGCCCAGTTTTGCTTTTTCGGATGCGATTCTCACCGTGCATGCCATCGCGAGTTCGCAGCCTCCCCCAAGCGCAACCCCATTGATCGCCGCAATAGACGGCTTCCCCATCATTTAGAGGGTCCGGTAGGTATGCTGCCCGTGTTCCATGGTCTTGAGGGCCGTGAGCGGATTCAATTTGGCCAGTTCCGAGATATCCGCGCCTGCGGCGAACGCCTTATCTCCGGCGCCGGTTACGATGACGACTCCGACGTCGGGATCGCGGCTACAATCGAGAAATACGCTCTGAAGCTCCGAGATCGTTTTTGCATTCAAGGCGTTGAACACTTTGGGGCGGTTCACGGTTACGTGTGCAATTCTATCCTTTTTCTCCAGAAGCACATATTCCAGGTCCACTTCCATCCTCCTTATCGAACCGTACGGCGGCAGAGCCACAGCTCTAACCATTTACATTTCAAGAAGTTGCTTCGTTATGGTAAATCACCGGCTCATGAGCCGTCAATAAGAAAAAAATACCCGCATCCCACAAAAGCGGAATTGTATTTGCATACGTCCTCTGAGGTTACTGCAACCGGTTCTCCCCGTCCGAAAGGAGCCTTGGCAGTATGAGACGCAATCGATCGCAGCTCTTGAGCTGGTTTAAAATAATGAGCGTGCTGATCATTCTTCTCGCAGCATCCGCTGCAGTTGCGGGAGAGGCAACGCCGCAGCTCGAGCAAGCGGCGGGAGAGGAATCCCGCGCTGTGTGCTTGGAGCTCCAAAAAACGCTCTCGGCCCTGTTCAGAACCCAGGCCGCGAACGGCGCATACCGCTTCGACGGCGGCGATTCATTGCTGCTCGAGTATCCCTTGGCGGCGACGCTTTCGCTCGAGATTCATAACACGCTCGGCGATCTCTCATTCACCAGCTCGGCGATCGCCTCGGTATCGCGGTATATCCATTATGTGCTCATGAACGAGGATGCCGACGAGGACTGCCTTGCGGAGCGCTCCGCCGCCTCGAGCGGACCAGGAGGGCGGAGCAGCATCGAGGATCCCGGATACAATGCGCTGCTTTCCCTGGAGTGCATGAGCCTGTCACAACTGTGCACCGCAGTGAAGAAACCGATCGACGCATTGTTCTGGCGGGAAGAGGCGCAGCTCATCGCGGCGCGGATCGTCGAAGCAACGTATGATCCCGAAGCCCGCTATTTCTTTCCGTACGACAACGCGGCGCAGGAGCGCCTGCGATACGTCCACGCGGCTTCCCTTCTTCCGCTCCTCTTCGACCGGCGGGCAGGAGACAACACGGCGGAACATGCGATACGCCGCTACGTGCTGGGTCCGGAATACTTCTACCCTGAGACTCCGCGTTCATTCCTCGCCTGGGCCGACTCAGCCGCGCGCAATCCCGAGGCGATAGACGCGGACCGGCTCTTCAAGACGGCGGCGCTTCTGTGCGTTCTTCACCACAACGGATACGCCGAGATCGGGGAACGATACCGCGCACAGGCGGCGCTCGCGCTCGACTCGCTGCGCGATTCGACAGGCGCCCGTTCGAGCCGGCCGTACGCGGCCGCGCTCGGGCATTTCCTGATCACGGGCCGGTATCGCACGCTGTTCCCCCTCTACAATTCCATGGACATCCTGCGGGAGCTCGTTCTCGAAAAGCGTCCCCTGGACGATCCGGAAATCGTCAAACTCATCGAAAGCACCGCCGCCGTGAAACGCGTGCTTTGCGGAGAAGCCGCCTCCGGCGACGCCGGCGTGCTCGAAGAAGGAAGCCTTGAGGCACATATGCGCGGACTCTACATCGCGGTTTCGCGCCTCCGCGAACAGCTCAAGGTCATCACCATCATCTCTCCCTGGAAGGAATCGGCGTATTTCGGCGCGGAATTCCCGCGCGCCGTCGGCAGGCTCCTGGACGATGTCGTCGCGGATCTTCGCCGGGCGGAGAACATCCTCTTCGCCGCGGACGAGAGCGCGAGCGGCCTGCGCGTGTCGTGCGAGCTTCGAGACGACCGGCTCGTGCCCGAGCAGAAGCCGCAACTGGCGGTCTGCGTCACGGCCGGCGACCGGCCGGTCCGCCTGCGTTCCATCTCCGCCGACATTCCGCCGCAGCGGATCGTCCTCTTCGAGGGCCCCGGCGGCACGATGGCGGCCCCGGGCGATTCGACGCTGCAGTTCACGTTCGACGCCCCGGTCCGTTTGCCGAAACAAACCGGGATCTACCCGTTCTCCGTATCCGTTTCGATCGAACGAGACGACGGCACAACCTATCGCCGCAATTTCGTGAAAGGCGTATACGTGGAGAAACCGATCGCGTTCGCGGTCGATTTCCCCCGCGGGCGCATTCTCCGGAACTTCGACCTGCCGATTGCGATCGCCATGAAAAAGAACACTCCGCGGAGCGTCTCCGCGCAGGCATCGTTTTACAGCCCGTCCGGTCTTTCCCTGAAGGAGGGCTGCGGCGCCGCTATTTCCATGGATGCGGCCCAGGACTCGGCGTATCTCAGCCTCCACGTCGTTTCTCCGCAGCCGTGCCGTCCCGGCTCGTTTCCGTTCGTTATAAAATTGTTTTGCGACGACGACGAGATGGGATTGGTGTCGGGCAGCTTCTTTAAACACTATCAATGGCTCTTTGCGGGGCCGTTCGAGCGCGGACCCGCCGGGGACCGTGAGCGTTACGAGCCCGAAAAGCGCATCAACCTCTTCGCCACGTTCAGGAGCGGCGGCAGGACCTTCTCGTGGAAGGATCTTCCGGAGAGCGCGTATGCGCCCAACGGCGAAATACTGCTGGACGCCCTCATGCCGGACGGCGGAGTGGGATTTTTGTTGACCGTCATCCAGAGCGCCGTCCCGCAGAACTGCTCCTTGTTTCTCGCCTCGAACGCTTCGGCGGTCGTGTTCCTGAACGGCGCCGCCGCCGTGCAGGTGCCGGCCGGCGATTCATCGCCCCCGAAGCGCGCGACGCTTCAATTGAGAGAAGGATTGAACGAGATTCTCATTAAAACCGTGAGCACGGCGCCGCCGAAACTCCATTTCAAGCTCGGCGACGACGAATATCTCGCCTCCGACGAGTTCAACAACAACCTCTGGGAGCTGGTCGAGGGATATCGGACGTTCATCACGCGCACCGAAGACGCGGTCGAAGAACCCGGCGAAGTCAGGAAGCTCATTACGCTGTCGTACGTCGACAGGGACGCCCATTCCGTTTCCATCATCGGAAGTTTCAACGGATGGTCGCCGGATCACGCGACGATGCGAAGAGTATCGAAAAACAGGTGGGAGGTCACGGTGAACCTCGAACCGGGCAAGTACACGTACCGCTTCTTGATCAACAACCGCCAGCACGTCCTTACCAAGAATCTGATGGATACGGAGGGAAAAATTCTGTACTCTTTGTCGAATGACCGTTCCGCTTCCGTAGAATGTTTTTTCGCATGCGTGCACTATGCTGGACAACCGCACCGACAATCTTGATGCGAATTGGCGTATTCTGAGAGACACCGCGATTTTAAGCGGCGCAGGATCTCTCTTCACCCTCATCAAGCCGTTGAGGACCGTCATTCTCGGACGCGTTCTGGGGCCGCACGACTACGGCCTGTTCAACGTTCCCCTGCCGTACGTGCAGCTGCTGTCGACCTTCGCAAACCTCGGCTTCTCCGCGGCCTTGCTGCGCCTCCTCGCGCTCAAGCTGGGACGGAACGATCCGGCCGGCGCGCGGGCGATGTACCGCATCGGTCTTCTCATTACCTTCGCGAGCAGCATCGTGTGGTCGCTCATCCTCGCCGTCTTGAGCCCTCTCCTCGCCGAGCGGTTCGCTTCCGAACAACGGGCGGTGCTCTTGATCGCCGCAGGCGCCTGGATGATACCCGGCATCACCATGATGGCGGTGCTTTCGAACGTGTACCTCGCGTTCGAACGGAGCCCCCTGCTGGGCGTGGTTAAATCCATATACAGCCTTCTCGGATTCGTCATCCCCGTCGCGTTTGTCCTGATGTTCCGGCAGCCCCTGCATGTGGTGGTTTCCTTCGTGCTCGTCGAAACGGCGGGCGCGCTCATCGCGTTCTGGTACCTCGAGCGGCGCGCGATCCGCGGGCTGCCGTCCGAATCAGGGCGCGCCGGCGCCGATCTCGGACCTCTCGTGAGGCTTGCGCACAGCTTCTTCTACGCGAATCTCGGATGGATGATCATCAACTCGATCGACAGGATCATGATTCAGTGGTACTGCCCGGCGGAAGTGCTGGGGTTCTACGCCGTGGGCGTATTCTTCGTCAATTTCCTCAATATCATTCCGATGAACTTCGCGCAGGTGATCACCCCCGCGTTAACGAAGTCTCTGGCCAGGAACGAAATCGAAATTGCCTGGGCGACGATCAGGCAGACGACCAGGATCGTCAGCCTCATCCTCGCCCCGCTTGTTGTTTTTCTGTCCGTATTCGCCGACGAAATTGTCGTCGTCCTCTACTCCGACGCATTCGCCCCGGCCGGCTTGTTCGTGAGACTCCTTGCGGCCATCGCCGTACTCAACTACGTCTGCAAGCTCTCGTGGTCCATCATCGTAAGCGATGCCGACCCCGGCAAACGTTCGGCCGTGTACATCATCGCGGCGGCGATCAACATCGCGCTCAACTTCCTGCTCATTCCCCGGTTCGGAGGAACGGGCGCCGCATGCGCCTCTTTGCTGTCGTTCGCCGTGCTTTCCGCGGCGCTGCAAGTGATGCTGCGCTTCAAAACGGGCAGGATTCTCCCCTTCGGACAGATTGCCGTTCCCATCCTCCTCGCCGGCGTTTCGGTGCCGGTCTATCTTCTCCTGGATATTGCCGGAACGATGCCGAAGCTCCTTGCGGGTCTCTCCCTCTCCACCGCGCTCTACATCATTCTCTGCGCCCGCACCGGAGCGCTGCGTGCATCCGACCTCCGCCATGCGGTGGAGCGGGCCGCTTCCCTGCCGCGGCCTATGCGGACCACGATCGAGGCGTGCGCGAAGTTCATGGAGCGGATTGCGCGCAGTTAGCGGGTAGCGGCGCGCTACAGCACGATCCCCGTCAATTTGAAAAACACGTTGAGCACCGTTCCGACCAGGATCGCATAGGGTAGAATGAACGCCGCCATTGCCAGCGCCGTCCCGAAGCCCCGCTCCTTGATCATCACGAAGAAATTGGCGATGCACGGCACAAACAGCGTCATGACCACCATGCTCACCGCAACCTGGTTGTTGCTCAGCATGCCGCCCTTGAAGAGGTCGTAGAGACCCGCCGCGCCGTAGTCCCTCCTGAAGAACCCCACGATGAATGCAAACGTGCTTTCAACGGGAAGGCCCAGCATCGTGTCGATGACGGGGCGCGCTGTCCTCTCCAGCATGGTTATCACGCCCGCCCGCTCGATGATAAAGAGAAGCAGCGTTCCGGCGAGAAACAACGGAACCGCTTCCATCAAGAACCACTTCAACCGGTGGACCGATTTCGTGAGGATGTTGAGCATGAGCGGAGGCCGGAGCGGCGGGAGTTCGACGATGAAATCGCCTCTCCTGCCCGGTATGAGACGCGCCGAGAGAGCGCCGACGATGAAGAGCTGCGCGAGCACCATGCCGATGACGGCCGCCGTCACGACCGGCGAGCACTGCGATACGATCGCGAGAAGGACGCCGAGCTGCGCAGAACACGGTATGTCCAGCGCGAGAAGGAGCGTGGCGATGATCCGTTCCTTCTTCGAGTCGAGAATCCGCGTCGTCAGCGTGGCCATCGTGGCGCACCCCAAGCCCAGAACCATGGGCAGCACCGCCTTGCCGTTGAGGCCGATTTTCCGCATGGTCCGGTCGGCGATGACGGAAAGCCGGGGCAGGTACCCGGAATCTTCCAGCACGCCGAACGCGAAGAAGAAGGTTGCGACGATCGGCATGACGATGGCGATGGCATACGTGAGCCCCATCGATACCAATCCGTACTGTCCCAGCAGAAGATCGCGAACGAATGGGCCGGCGCCGATGCGATCCAGCCCGGACTGCGCCAGCGGAAGCAGGTGTTTGCCGAATAATCCCGTTTGCACCGCATCGACAAGCGTTCCGGCGCCGAACACGCCGACGAACTTGTACATGAGGTAAAGGATTTCGACGAGGAACAGCGTGCCGAGAAACGCGTGTGTCGTCAGTTTCTCGAGCGCCCGGTAGGGGAGCACGGCGAAGAGAAACATCAGGGAAACGACGTGCAGGAGGGTCGGATGCACTCCCCAATCCCCCAACTTCTCCACCCCCGCGAGCAAGTACAGGGCGAGCGAGAACAGCGTAATGAGGAGCGCTCCGAACGTCTGTTTCCTGCGCACTGCAGTGCGGGCGGCGGCGCCGAGCGCGCTCATATCCTTCAGGTATACGGCGTCGAGGAGTCGGTCCACCGCGCGGGAGCGGGAGACGCCGATGATATAGCCGAGCGGGTTCGAAAATTGTTCCTGGAGCGTATCGGCAATCGCCATGGCTTCTGCGGCGCGTTCCCGGCCCATCACGGTTTCGAATGAATCACGCGCCTCCGTGGGATTCGAGAGAAACATGAGGGCAAGCGCTCGTTTCCGTATGGGGCATTCGGGAAGGAGGAGAGAGATCCGCTCGATGGCGTTTTCGATCTCCTGGGGGTAACCGACCGGGATTGTCGGGACGGAAGCGGTCCCCGCCAGATGGCCGGAGAGCCTCTTGAAACCCTTCTTCTCCACAGCGACCGTCTCCACGACCGGAACGCCGATCGCCTCGGCGAGAGCCGCAGACGAGATGCGTATTCATCGCCGCGCGGCTTCGTCCATCATGTTGAGCACGAG
>JACQXT010000167.1:0-2973 GCA_016208665.1 Chitinivibrionia bacterium
CTCAGCTCTTGTACAACTTCCTGGATCAGACGAGCGTATGGAACCCGGGTGTGTATCTGTGCGGCGACGACGTTGCGCAGGAGATGAAGACCTTGGGCGGCGCTCCATACCAGAACCTGTTCTACTTCATCAACTACAACGTTCTGAGCGGTGACCACGTGGCGGCCGGGCTCCCGATTACCCCGTTGGTGATCGGTTCGACGGTCGGCCTCCCCGCAGCGGGCTACATCTTCCAAGATGCTGGCGTTCCCGATACGCTCTTTGCATACGGTGGATGTCCGCTCATTAATGATTTTGACGTCCTCCAGGCAACGGGAACAGCAGTCGAGGCCATGGAATATAATCCGGCCGGAACGGGTGCAGTCCTCACGCAGGCGACAGTGAACGCCCAGAACATGACGGCACGATTCGTCCTCTCGGGCTTCGACTACATCTACATCCGCGACGACATAGTCTGGTTCCCGTGGGACTATCTGAAGTATATGATGGGCATCTGTAGGTGGTTCGAGAACCCAATCGACGATCCGACAGGTGCGGATGCTCCGGCTGTAACGAGTCTGGCGCAGAACTATCCGAACCCGTTCAATCCGACGACCACGATCGAGTTCTCGCTGAAAGAGAACGCGCACGTGAGTCTGAAGGTCTACAACGTCGCCGGCCAGCTGGTCAGGACGTTGGCGGACAAGGATCTTCTTGCCGGCAAGTATACGAACTACATCTGGGACGGCATGGACAACAACAGCCAGCCGGTCGCAAGCGGTGTGTACTTCTACAGATTGGTAACCAAGAACTTCAACCAGACGAGAAAGATGATGTTGTTGAAGTAGTCCGCGTCTCTTTTGGTAAAGAAAGCCCGGTTGTCGAGTCTGATGGAGGCTCGATGGCCGGGCTTACATCTCGCCGCGCCTGCTACGCTCGTTTTAGAACTCACGAGGGCGAGAGCTCATCGCGACATGGACTCGATGGAAGAAGCACCGCCAGACGCACCCAGTGCGATCACACCAAGAATATCCTGACGGCTTCGATCCACTTGAAAAAAGACTCAGGCCAAGAGCCTGAATAACGATCTCCAAATGAAGCGAGTTCAGAAGTTGATTATGGTGGTAGCCGCTTGCGCCGCTTTTGTGCTTCCGACTAGCGGGGTCGGGCAAGACGCCAATGATCGTGCGTCAACGCTGGTGGCCCGAATCGATTCACTCAGGACGGAAGGAAGATTCGCCGAAGCGCTGAGCGTAGCGAAGGAGCTTCTTAGCCTTAAACAAGGTGATGCGTCGTCTAAACCCTTCGAGCTAGTCGACGCCAGGGGATATGTCTCAACCCTGGAGTTCGTTGTGGGCTTGCCTGTTGCAACTCAAGACGAATTGGCGAAGGCGTATGGATTGTGGGTGGTAATAGGAGAACATTTTCAGAAGGCCGAATACAGCGAAGGCGCGACGGTTGCAGAGATGCAACTAGCGGTTTTCAGGAGGGTACTTGGCCACGACCACCCCGACGTGGCGGCGAGTCTCAATCAGCTCGGAACCCTCCTCTATAGCCAAGGGAACTACGCGGGAGCGGAGCCGCTCTATCGGGAGGCACTCGCGATCCAGCGAAAGGCGCTGGGAAACGACCATCCCAATGTGGCGGCGAGCCTCAATAAGCTCGGAATCCTCCTCTATCGCAAAGGGGACTACGCGGGAGCGGAGCCCTTCTATCGGGAAGCGATTGCGATCCGGCGAAAAGCTTTAGGGAACGACCACCCGGATGTGGCGGCGAGCCTAGGGAACCTCGGAATCCTCCTTCGCGCCAAAGGGGACTACGCGGGGGGGGAACCGCTCTTTCGGGAGGCCCTCGCGATCAGGCGAAAGGCATTGGGAAATGACCACCCGGATGTCGCGGCGAGCCTTAATAACGTCGGCAATCTCCTTATTCTCAAAGGGAACTACACGGACGCGGAGCCGCTCTTCCGGGAGGCGCTTGTGATCCAGCGAAAAGCTTTAGGGAACGACCACCCGGAAGTCGCGGGGTGCCTCTATAACCTCGGAGGCCTCCTTAGTTTCAAAGGGGACTACGCGGGCGCGGAACCGCTCTGGCGTGAAGCCCTCGCGATCTGGCGAAAGATCCACGGGAATAACCACCCGGATGTGGCCCGGAGTCTCGATGACCTCGGAACCCTCCTCTATCGCCAAGGTGACTACGCGGGAGCCGAGCGTGAATTGTCCGAAGCCGCCGTGGTGTACGACGCATCACGGTTACGGGTGGGTATGGGCATCGAGCGAGCGGCGTTTCAGTCATCGTCGTACCCGGCTCTTGCGGCCGCGCGCCTGATGGCCGGGAAGACGAGTGCCGCGTGGCCCGCGGCCGAGAGAGACTTGGGACGTGCTCTGATGGATCTATTGGCGGCGGCGGAGAGTTGTCCGCTCACACACGCCGAAGCTACCCGGGAAGACTCGCTGAAGAAAGTATTGGATAATCTTGAGCGGGAAGTCGCCGTGTATCAAGAGGCAAGCGTCACAGACACAACGGGGAAGGCGTCGAAAGGATTCAACGAGGCTCGCGATCGACTAACCGCGCTGGAAGCCGAATGGGCGAAGTTTCAAGGAGAAATGTCCGGGAAGTATCCCATTGCCGCGGGGCAACCGTACCCATTGGACAAGGTGCAGAAATGTCTCGATCGGGAGACGGCGATTCTCGGGTGGCTGGATGTGGGAGAGGAAAGATCGGGCTACCGGTCCTGGGTGTATTTGATCCAAGACGAAGGCCCGGTGGCTTGGGCTCATCTGGAGCGCTCAGATGAAGATGCGAAGACATCTCTTTTTAACCGCATGCGGGTGTTTCGCGACCGCTTGGCCTCGGCCGAGAGCCCAAAACTGGGGACGGAGTCGATTATCCGCGTCGGCAAGGAATGTGGCTCCGAACGATTGTCTCCGCTTTCGGAGGTCCTCAAGGGTGTGAAGCACCTTGTCGTCATTCCATCTGGAGCAATGCTGGGTA
>JACQXT010000167.1:2982-6905 GCA_016208665.1 Chitinivibrionia bacterium
GGCCCTTAAGGGTGTAAAGCACCTTGTCGTCATCCCATCGGGGCTCATGCTGGGTATTCCGGTCGAGGCCTTGGTGGATCAAGATGGGATGTATATCGGCGATCGGTTTGTGGTCTCGTACATTCCGTCGGCAACCATTTACACGTGGCTCAAGGAACGATCAAGAGAACGAAAGAGGACAGCGGCGAATCAATCTTTGCTCGTGGGCGATCCTCCATTCACCGAGACACAACTGGCGGCGATGGAGAACACAGATGATCTTGCCGCGGAATGCGCGAGGCCAAGCGAGAGAAATGTCGATGTGGTCAAGCTTCGATATGTACTGGCTCGGAATGAAGAAGCCCTCTCGAGTCTCGACCGTCTGCCATGCACGCGACTCGAGGTGCAAGGAATCGCACCGATGCTTCCCGAACCCACCCTCCTCGTGGGTCCAGACGCCTCCGAACAGCAGATGGTGCAGTTGGCGGAAGCCGGACGACTCAAGGACTTCAAGACGATCCACTTGGCCACGCACGCGTTTGTCGATGACGAACAGCCGGAGCGGTCGGCTCTCATTCTCTCGCGGGCAAACCTCCCTGACCCATTGGAAGCCGCCATGGTGGGGACACGGATCTATGATGGGCTGGTCACGGCAAAGGAGATTCTTCGGGAATGGAAGCTCGACGCGGATCTGGTGACGCTCAGCGCCTGCGAGACGGGGCTTGGCAAGGTTGTGGGCGGAGAAGGATATGTGGGGTTTGCGCATGCCTTTCTTCAGGCGGGGGCGCGGACTCTTCTGGTGAGCTTGTGGAAGGTGGAAGACCGAGCGACTTCCCTCTTGATGCAGCGTTTCTATGAGAACTGGACGGGCCGGTATAACGATGCCCGGCACGGCCAGAGGGAGCAGCCGATGTCGAAGGCTGAGGCGCTCAAGGAGGCCAAGCACTATCTCCGAACGTACACGGAAGATGACGGAAAGAAGCCGTTTGAGCATCCATATTTCTGGTCGGCGTTCATACTCATCGGAGATCGTGAATAGGTGAGGGACTTCCCTTTCCTGTATCTGCCGGCATCCGCTTCGCCCGTCTCGGGGTGGAGTTGACGTGACACCAGGCTAATTCAACAGATCCGCGAGCAGATAAATCTTACCGTCGAATGCGCAGATGTAAAGCTCGTTATTTCCGTCCACGCCGAAGGAGGCGATATTGAGATTCGTATCGAGAAGCTGCGCATTGACCGGTGGATTGACTCCATCGTAACGCAGGGACCAGATTCTGCCCGACACAAAATCGCCGTACACGTATGAACCGGCGAGCGACGGGAGCGAAGGCCCGCGGTACACGAATCCTCCCGTGATCGAGGATCCTACCGCATGCGAGTACTCCCACACCGGCAGCGTGAGGCCGGTCATTACGCAGCCCGTCGAAGGTTCATAGCAGGCGGTGCCCTCCATTATATCCCAGCCGTAGTTCTTGCCCTTTTCGATCATGTCGATCTCCTCGAGACTGCCCTGTCCCACGTCGGCGAGCCACAGGGCGCTCGTCGGCCCATCGAAGCTGAAGCGCCAGGGATTGCGGAGCCCGTACGCATAAATCTCTTCCCGGAATCCCTGATCGTTCCCGGCGAACGGGTTATCCGTGGGAATGGAGTAGTTCCTGCCGCCTGCGGGAGTATCGACATCGATGCGAAGAAGCTTGCCGAGGAGCGTCGCAAGGTTCTGGGCGTTTTCCAGCGGGTCGCCCGCCCCGCCGCCGTCTCCCATGCCGATATAGAGGTATCCATCCGGGCCGAAACGTGTGCACCCGCCGTTATGATTGGCGAACGGCTGCACCTCGTCGAGCAGCACCAATTCGCTCGCCGCATCGGCGCTGTCGGGATTCGCCGCGCTCACGTGGAAGCGGGAGACGATCGTCCGTCCGGCGGTCGCCTCGGTGTAATTCACGTAGAAATATCCATTGTCTTTATACAGGGGGTGGAACGCCAGCCCCAGGAGGCCTTGCTCGTTCCCGACCGAGCCAACGCGGTCCCGGATATCGAGGAACACCAGCGCCGTATCCGTCTGGCCGATTCTCTTGATGACGTGGATCATCCCGCGCTGTTCGACGACGAACAACCTGCCGGAGCCGTCCCCCGCATTACCGTATTGGAACAGCACGAAAACACAAGGAGCACTGCGAGCGCCCCATGTGCGGAGAGGGCTCGCGAACGCGCCCCCGCCATCCTGAATGCTTGCATGGAAACCACCTTCGGCCGGGCGCGGACCACGCACCCAGCCTACGTCGTCATATCGAACGTCTTGAAGAGAAACGTGTACGTATCCGCGTTTTCCTCGATCCGCTTCGACGTCGGTTTGCCCCCGCCGTGTCCCGCCTTGGTTTCAATCCGGATGAGAATCGGATTGTCCCCGGAGGAATTCGCCTGGAGCGTCGCGACGAACTTCTTCGAGTGCAAGGGCGCCACCCGGTCGTCCGTGTCGGCCGTCGTCACCAGAATAGGCGGGCACGGATACCCCGGCTTCACGTTGTGGAGCGGCGAATAGGCGTAGAGAAACTTGAAGTGCTCCGGATTCTCTTCCGCGTTCCCGAACTCGGGGGCCCAGAAGCGCCCTATCGTAAACTTGTGGTAGCGAAGCATGTCGGTCACCGGCACCTGGCTTACCACCGCGCCGAAGAGATCCGGGCGCTGCAGCATGACGGCCGATACCAGGAGTCCGCCGTTCGAACCGCCCATGATCGCGAGCCGCTTCGGATTCGTATATTTCTTCTTAACCAGCCATTCCGCCGCGCCGATGAAGTCGTCGAATGCGTTCTGCCGCTTTTCCAGCATCGCCGCCTTGTGCCAGTCCTCGCCGTACTCATCGCCGCCGCGGATGCATGCGACCGCGAAGACGCCGCCCTGCTCCATCCAGGGAATCGTCGCCAAGGAGAAGAACGGAGCCATGCTTATGTTGAAACCGCCATAGCCGTACATAATGACGGGCCGGTTGCCGTCCAGCTTGAGGCCTTTCTTGTGCGTGATGAACACCGGCACTTTCGTTCCGTCTTTGGAGGCCGTGAACACTTGCTTCGTCTCGAAGGCCGAGGGATCGAACTTGACTTCGGACTTCCGGAACACCGACACCTTGTCCCTGTTGAAATCATAGCGGAATGCCGTGGACGGGTACGTGAACGACATGAAGCCGAAAAACATCTCCGTATCCTCGCGTTTGCCCGTGAGCCCCGCGACCGTGCCCACCGTGGGGAGCGGAATCTCGCGCAGGAACGCGCCGTCCATGGCGAAAATCTTGAGCACGTGGTGCGCGTCTTTCATGTAGCCGACGACGAAGCAGTTGTTCACCATCGTCGCGAAGTCGATCACGTCCTCGTCCTCCGGGATCAGCGTTTTCCAGTTTTCTTTCGCCGGATTCGCGAGATCCACCGCGATGATTTTCCGCTTCGGGGCGTCCAGGTTGGTCGAGAAGAACACGACGGATCCCTCGTTATCGATCGGGCTGTATTCGGCCTCGCCCAGATTCATGAGCGTCGTGAACGGTCCCGTCGATTCGACCTCGCGCCACATGACGCCGTTGCGGTCGTCCGTGCCGTGGTACACGATGAGAAACAGGTATTTTCCGTCGTCCGTGATGCCCGGCGCAAAGCTGTACTCCTTATTCGCCGGGTCCTCGTACACGAGAACGTCCTGCGACTGGTCCGTGCCGAGCGCGTGCCAGTATACGCGATTATAGTTGCTTTGATCTTCCTCGGGCACCGTTCCCGGCTCGGGGTACCGGTTGAAAAAGAAACCGGAATTGTCGTGCTTCCATGCGATCGAGGCGAACTTGCACCATTTCAGATGGTCCGGATAATCCTTCATCGTGTCGAGGTTGCGGACGTAGATCTCCTGCTCGTCGCTCCCTTTCGAGGATAGCCCGTACGCCATGAGCGTTCCGTCCTCGCTGTACGTCT
>JACQXT010000138.1 GCA_016208665.1 Chitinivibrionia bacterium
CACCGTCATCATCGTGGAGCTCGGCATCCTGAAGATCTGAGCGCAAGTCGAGCTCCTCTTGTTGCGCAGTTCGCCCGAGCGAATCGGGAGGCTGGCGAAGGAGCGGAGAGACCCGGAGCTCTCGGGACTCCCCGCGGCGGCAAGGCTACTTCGGTGGAAAGTTCGCCGGGTCGATTACGTACCAGACGCTGTTCACGCCCTGGCCGAGCGTATCGCCTGCAGTTTTGTCGTTGACCCAGTAGTAGAGCGGGAAGCCGCGGAACGTGGTCTGCTTCTGCCCGTCCTCGCGCGTGATCGTGGCGAAATCCTCAGCCTTCACTCCCTCGGGTGCCTTGACCGCCTCGCGGTAATACAGGGGCCACTTCTCCACGCAGGGCCCCGCACAAGCGCTCTTCCCCGTGGAGTCCTTCTTGAACCAGTAGAGTGCCATGTTCTTGGTGTCGGTGAGGTACGAGCCGACACCATCCTTCTTCGCAATCTTCACCGCGTGGTGTTCGGCGAACGCGGGCGCGGAAGTAACCATCACGGTCACTGCGAGCAACGAGCCGACGATTCTTTTCATCCGCCTCTCCTTTTGTTGAGTTTCTTTCACCTTGTTCCCACCTCTTATCGCCTCTCCTTGTTCAGGGGATCTCTTGCACGAGACTCGAGTTCTCCCATGAATTTCTGCCACGCATCATGGAGCGAAAATCCGAGGATTGATCGCCAGGAGCCTTCGAAATCGTGGCCGTCCGCAAGAGCGAGAAGGAGCGATTGGAATTTTGTCCCATCCAGAGATTGCAGATAGGCGACAAACATCTCTGCCTGCCGGTAAAACATGTGTGACTCTAATCCGTACTTGCACCGCTCCGGATGCACGAGGCCGCCCGCGGCATCGGAAAAGAAATGTTGGCCCGCCATAATGGCCCGTGTCGCCTCCGGTTCAGTAACCATGGCCATGGCGGAACCGCCGGACACAAGCTCTGCCAAGCCTTCCTCAAACCACATCGGCAGCGTCGGGTGGCGTTCGGACACCCCGAGCCTCTGCTGCAAGTACAAATGCACAAGTTCGTGCGTGAGAAGTGCTTTGATGTGATCATCCGGCGCAGTTTTCACAAGCCCGGAAAGAAATACCGTTCCGGAAATCATGACTCCCCACTCCTGCTTTGAAACGTCGGTGACGGCGGCAAAGCTGTCAGCACTCTCGAAAATCTTGACCTGAACAGGCTTCACGAATGGGCGCTGGAGTTCTCTTTCAACTGTGGCGATTGACTCCGGCAGATACGAAGCAACGATGCGGGCTATGTTTTCTGCGCGTGGCTCGTAATAAATGCGATTGTCTGACTCCATTGGCATGAATTGCACGTTCGATTTTCTTGCTTGGTCGGACTGCTGTGCCATAGTGCAGCCAAACAACACAATCGCCATCAGTTGAATCGGTATTCCAATCGATCGCTTGTTCATGGGATCTCGCTCCTCACTGTCGACGAGGGACTCATTCGTTATGCCCTTGCAGATGAAAGCGGTCCTTGATCATGGCTCGGTCCTCCATTGCGGCCGGGTGTGTCGCACAACCTTCACCGTCTCGAGGACCAACAACGGGATAACGCCCACGGCGAGCAACAGGAAGCAATCGCCAAGCGACATGAACGAGGTCTTCAGGAAGCGACCCAGCGTCACGTTGTGATGGCTCCACACCTGGAGGCCGAAAGAAATGGAAACAACAATGGCGAGGTTGAAGTTCGTGAGCAGGGAGATGCGCCAGACCGGCTTGGTCTCGCTTCGGACACCGAATGCGCGGAGCAGTTCAGCGAAGACCAGGACCGCAAAGGCCTGGGTGCGTGCCATTTCTTCGGTTCCCGTCTTCAAGCCGTAGAGGTAAACCGTGAACGAGACACCAGCCGTGAGAAAACCGGTGAGGAACATCGGGCCGAGGAAGCCGCGGTCCGTGATGCGCTCGGACCGGCGCCGCGGAGGGCGATTCATTACGTCGGGGTCAATGGGGTCGGCTGCAAGGAAAAGTGCGGGCAGGCCGTCGGTGACGAGGTTGATCCAGAGCAGGTGGATCGGCAGCAGCGGCGAGGGGAGACCCACAACCACGCAGATGGTCATCAGGAGCAGTTCGCCCGTGTTGCCCGCCAGCAGATACTGGAGCGTCTTGCGGATGTTGTCGTAGATGCCACGGCCCTCTTCGACGGCGGCGACGATCGAAGCGAAGTTGTCATCGGTGATGATCATGTCCGAGGCCTGCTTCGTGACTTCCGTTCCTGAGATCCCCATGGCGATGCCGATGTCGGCGCCTTTGATGGCGGGTGCGTCGTTGACGCCGTCGCCGGTCATCGCGACCACCGCGCCATTCGCTTTCCAGGCGCGAACGATCCGGAGTTTATGCTCCGCGGTGACGCGGGCGTACACGGCGGTCCCTGGGGCGCGCTGGCGGAGGTCATCGTCGGACATCGTGTCCAGTTCGACGCCAGCAATGGCGGTGTCACCGTCCGCGGCGATGCCGAGTTCCCGTGCGATCGCCATTGCGGTGTGCGGGTGGTCGCCGGTAATCATCACAACGCGGATGCCGGCGGCGCGGCATTTTGTCACGGCTTCTTTGGCCTCCTGGCGTGGTGGGTCATACATGCCGACGAGGCCGACGAAAACGAGATCGCGCTCCACCGCGTCCGCAGTGAGTGCGGCGGGGGGGAGGTCGTCCAGGTCGCGATAGGCTGAGCCGATGACGCGCAAGGCTTGCCGCGCCAGCGCGGTGTTTTGCGCCACGAGGCTTCCACGATCTTCGTCGGTCATGGGGCGGACACCGGTGCCGGTGTACAGATTCGTGCAACGGAGCAAAAGCACATCAGGCGCGCCGTTGATGAAGGCGCGGAGCTTCCCGTCCGGCATCCGGCGGATGACCGTGCTCCGTTTGCGGTCGGAGTCGAAGGGGATTTCGTGATGCTTCGGCAGTTCCTTGTCGATGCGCTGCCGGTCACCGCCGGCTTTGAGGCCCACCGCGAGCAGCGCGCCTTCGGTGGGATCGCCGACGACTTTCCAGGTTCCGTCTTCCTGGACGAGATGGGCGTTGTTGCAGCCGAGAAGGACGGTCGCCAGATCGAGCAGGGGTGCGGTGTGTTGCGCCCCGGACTTCCGGCCCCCGAAGCGCACTTCGCCGCCCGGCCCATAGCCTTCGCCGGTGACTTCGTAGCTTCTGCCCGCGACAGAGAGCGCGCGTACGGTCATTTCGCCGACCGTCAATGTGCCGGTCTTGTCCGTGCAGATGACTGTCGTCGAGCCGAGTGTCTCGACCGCGGGCAATCTGCGCACGAGCGCGCGGCGGCGGGACATGCGCAACACCCCGAGGGCGAGCGATACCGTGACGATGGCCGGCAGTCCTTCCGGCACGGCGGCCACGGCAAGGCTGACCGAGGTCATGATCAGTTCGAGGAGCTTTGTCCCCCGCAGCAGCCCCAGCCCGAACAGCAGGGCGACGATGCCCAGCGCCGCCCAGACGAGGATGCGCCCGAACGAGTCGAGTTTCTGCTGAAGCGGTGTGCCCTCGTCGGCGCCCGCTTCTTCAATCAGACCGGCGATGCGGCCCAACTCCGAGTTCATCCCCGTGGCGACGACGACGGCCTGGCCGGTGCCCGCCGCGACGCTGGTTCCCATGAAGACCATGTTCTCTCGGTCGCCGAGCGGGATATCGCCCTGCGCCAGCGTCTTGGCCTGTTTGGTTACCGCGTCCGACTCGCCGGTCAGCGCGGACTCGATGCACTTGAGCGAGGCCGCCTCCAGGATCCGTGCATCGGCGGCGACCAGGTCACCGGCTTCCAGCGCGAGGATGTCGCCCGCGACGATTCCCGAAGCGGCGATCGCGGTGACGTTCCCGTCGCGCCGCGCCTTGGCCTGTGGCGCGGTCATTTTTTTTAGCGCTGCGATGGACTGCTCCGCTTTGAACTCCTGGTAGAAGCCGATGACGGCATTGAGGAACACGATGGCGAGGATGGCGATCGCATCCACCACTTCACCAAGGAGACTGGAAATGGCACCCGCGCCGATGAGAATCCAGACGATGAGACTCTTGAACTGACCGAAGAAGAGGTGGAGGGGGCTGACGCGCTTACCCTCCTTGAGTTCGTTCGGGCCATTGATCGCGAGGCGTCGGGCCGCTTCCTGCACGGAAAGTCCGGTTATTGCGGAGCCGAGCTGTACCAGCACCTCTTCAGCGGACCGGCTGTACCACATTGTGCCTTTTCGTGGTGTGGAATCACCGCCAGCGTGAGGATGGTCGTCGTCTTCGGGCATGAGCATACCCCTCCGCGACCCGAGTGCCTGCGTGCAGACAAAACGAATCTCCTCAAGCATTCTCGGTTCGAGAAAGATCTTTCTCGCAATCCGAAGGCTTGTCAATGCTTGGTCGGCAAACTTCGTGGACAATGCCTTGACAAGCATTCTCCCTGCACGGAGAATTGCTCACGTCATGAGCCAAAGAACCCGCCAAAGGGTCTCTCGGCGAAAGGAGCTAATGTCATGAGAAAAGAAGTTGCTTCGACAGCGGCGCTTACCCTTCTTGCGATAGCTTGGATATTCTCTGCCATCAGCATCGCCGCCGAAGATGCGCCGCGGATCACGAAAGAAGAAGTGGTAACCCTTCTGGGCGACCCGAAGGTCACCATCCTGGATGCCAGGGCCCTGGCGGACTGGAAGAAGAGCGACAAGAAGATCAAGGGCGCGGTCCGCGTCGATCCCCATGACGTCGGCACCTGGGCCGGCAATTATTCCAAAGAGAAAAAAATCATCGTCTACTGCGCCTGACCCATGGAAGCGACGAGCGCCAGTGTGGTGCTCAATCTCAGGGGACGGGGCTTCACGAATGCCTTTGCGCTCAAGGGTGGCTGGAATGATTGGGTCGAGGCCGGATTCCTCACGGAACCGAAGTAATGTGTGGTCAGGGTCTGTACGCAGGTGGTATCGCCTCTGTCATGATCAAGGAGAATGAGTCATGAGACGCGCCGCATATGTTTTCGCGGGATTGTTGGTGATGCTTGCGCTTTTGTGGACGGTCCCTGCATCGGCCGCGGCCGCCGATGATGATGCTCCCCGGATAACCAAGGAAGAACTGAAGACGAGGCTTGGCGAACCCGCTCTTGCCGTGATCGATGTCCGGTACAGCCCGAACTGGAAAAAAAGTGGACAAAAGATTGCCAAGGCAGTTCGCGAAGATCCGACCGAGATCGGTTCCTGGGTCGGAAAGTACCGAAAAGACCAGGCCCTCGTCCTCTACTGTGACTGACCGAACGAACAGACAAGCGCCAGTGTGGCGCTTAACTTGATGGAACGGGGATTTACGAAGGTGTACGCGCTCAAAGGCGGTTGGTGGGAATGGGTCGGCGCAGGATATCCGGTTGAGGACAAGTGATATAGGAATTTTTATCACGGGACGTTCGAAAATGGTCTTCTCTGTTTGGAGGCGGAGCGAATAGCTATGAAACGCGCGCTTCTTTCGATCATGACGCTGATCTTCTTTTCAGCGTGTCCGATCTTAGCGTTTAGCGAGTCTGGCGCGGCAAAGACGTTTCTTATCCATGTCAAGAGCCCCATGACAAAGCATGACGCCCGGACCGTCTTTATCCCTCACCTCGCCCTGAGCGCATTGCAGCAAGGCTACAGGGTGGTCATTCTTTTCGATGACGACGGAGTGTCGGCGATAAAAATCGGCGTATGGTACGGTGGGCACACGACACCGCTCGACAAGACGGCGTTGCCGGAAGAGGAGCGTCGGGCCCTCGCTACCCTGCTTGGCGTTCCCGATCCAAGCCTTCCCGACAATTACGGCGATTTTGTCCGTTTCCTGAAGGGGAAAGGGGTTGAACTCTACGCAAATAAGATCGTGATGGAACTCCGGAATATCGGAGGCGAAAAGTACGACCACGCGGTGACGCCTGTCGGAATGGACAGGATGGTGGAGATATTGGGCGGGGCAACGATCTACGTGGCCTATTGATGCGGCGTGGGGAAGCTCTGGGGGAAAACAGGGTTCGGGAAAAGACGTGCCTGCGCTGAATCTCGAAACCGGCGACGAGAAGCGCCGCAGCAAGAACGCGCTGACGAGAAGGAAAATGCGGCTCGGCCTGCGGTCGGTTCAGTCCCTCTGAAAGAGTGCGTTCTTCATCGAGAAGCACTATCTTGAAAACGTCTTCACGGGCCTAGATGGGCGGACCACAACGGGAGGAGGGATGCCGGAAAAGCTCCGATTGATCGCGTGCGACTTGGTGGCGGGCATGGCCAAGGACATGAAAAGGAGGGTGTGCGCTGGATGGCCCATGGGGCACGCTAAGAAAAAGTGCAAGAAAATCAACGCGACAGAAACCGGCTCGAATACATCGATGAAGGTGGTCAACGCAGTTGCCATCAAAGGAGGACAGCGATGCGCTCGCCTTGGATCGTCAGGTGTATCGTCACGTTCACGTTGGTCTGCGCCGGCTGTGCCGCCGGGCGAGGTTCCGCCCTTAAATCTCCCGCGACTGATGCCGAGTTGATCGCGAACGCCATGTCCGCCGCCCCGAGAGCGGTTGCTGAGGCGGCCACGATCATGGCCACGGACGAAAAGGGCCAGTTGCGGGTTCTTCGCCAGGGCACCGGACCCTTTACCTGCCTTCCCGACAATCCGGAATCGCCCGGCAACGACCCGATGTGCGTGGACAAGGCCGGTATGGAATGGGCGAAAGCCTGGATGACGAAGACTACCCCTCAGGCCGGCATGGTAGGATTCGGCTACATGCTCATGGGCGGCTCGGACGCCAGCAACGACGATCCCTATGCAAAGGGACCGGCGCCCGGAATGCGCTGGGTCGAAACGGGTCCACACGTCATGGTCTTCAACCCTGGCCCGATGATCGACGCTTATCCGAAGAAAGCTGACGATCCGAGGCAACCTTATGTGATGTGGGGGGACACGCCCTATCGGCATCTCATGATTCCGGTCCAGTGAGAATTCAACTGTCGGCAGCTTGAGCGAGAGAGCCCGGGGGGCTCGCCGCGCCCCCGCCGTTCCTGTTCAGAGGGCGGCGAGCTCCTTCTCGATCGCGTTGACGTGGCCCTTCTCGAACGCGGCCAGGTGGTCGAAGATCTTCTTCGCCCCCGGCTCCTTCGCGCGGGCCGAGGCGCCGGAGAACAGGTCGAACGCCTCCTTCTCCAGCAGGAGAGCCATCTGGAGGACTTCCCGGGCCGTCTTGAGGCCGCCGATCTTCCCGAGCAGCTCCCTGTGGGTCTCCTGGACGAGCTCGTCGATGTCCGGAAGCCCCTCCTTGCCGAGGATGTCCTTGTA
>JACQXT010000139.1 GCA_016208665.1 Chitinivibrionia bacterium
CCCGACTTCGTTACCTGGTGGGCGGGGGCGCTGGGGACGCTCGTGCTCGTCATGATCACCTTCCTGATGCCGTACCGGCTCGTTCCGATCGTGTATCTGCTTCGCATCGTTGCGTTTTTCCAGGCAACCGCGCAAATCTTCTTCGGATTCATCCCTCTCGAGTTTCCGTACGCGGCGAGCGGATACGTGCACGGAATGTTCATCGGCTCGCTGGCGTTTCTCTCGCTCATGCCGTTCGTGCTGGCGTTCACGTTCTACATTCTCGACATCAGCCTGATCAAGAAGTTCGCCCTCACGCTGCTCATCATGGTTCACATCTGCCTGCTCGTGCCGTTCCAGTACATGGCGCATGCCTACGTCCTGTACAACTACTCGCTGTTGTTTCTGCCGCTGCTCTTTTTCATCTTCGGGCTGCCCTTGAACGTTCTGATATTCATCGCATTCTATTCATGGGGCGCGAGCTGGAAGAATCTGTATGACCGGAAGGCATACCACGCGGCTCCGGACGTCCGCGCATCGGGAAAGGATTGACATGATTCATGCGTGGTTGAAACGATCGACACTGTGGCAGGCGGCGGCGGACGCCGCGCTGCTTGCCCTCTGTTGCCTGGCGCTCGTCCTCTCCGGAACGGCCTCCGCGCAGGAAGCTGAAGCGGAGGAAGAGGACGAAGGCCCGGCTCTGGAGCACGTGCTCGAATTCGGAGCGAGCTATACTTGGCATAGCGCCGCCTTGGGAAGCGGCGATTACGAATTCGCGAGGTATACGCTGGAACGCGAGAACAGTTTCGTGTGGGAACTGGAAACGGGCCATGCCGCGCGGTTCGATGACTCCGGATTCGGCTTCAGCACCTCGCTCTCGCGCTCCCTTGCCGCGGGATTCTACGCAATGGCCGGCTACGGCACCGGGACCGGCGATTATGAGGTCTTTCCCGAATACCGGTGGGACGTCGGACTCGGCAGGGCGTTCCTGGGGGAAGATACGGTGCTGTTCGCGCTGGTATACACGAGAGAGCAGAGCAAGATCGCAAACTACTACGACGGATTCGGCGCGGAACTCGAATACTACCGCGACGAACACTGGATCGCGGAAGGATTCGGACGTTACGAAGTGGGGTATCCCGGCCGAACGACGTCTCTATCGGGCGGAGCGGGGCTCACGTACAGCGTTTGGAAGAAATGGGCGCTCGGCGGCGCCGTGGAACTCGGCTCGGTAGCCTACGAGCTGTTCGATCCGGAAGAGCCCCTCGTGGATTACAACAGAGTCGCGTTCTCAGCGCACTACCAGCGCTACCTGAGATCCAACTTCGGATTCGGCACGCACCTGGAGTATGAGCACAACGACGAATACGATCTTTTCACGGCGGCGGCGAGCGTATTCAGGGAGTGGTAGCGCCGTCTCCGCGCCGCCGGAACGCATCCCCAAAAGACATCCCTCGAACCATATCTCGCCGAGGACATCGCTCCATCGGCGGAAAAGCATGGAATAAAGAGCAGGGCTGTGCGACAATACCGCATTACCCTGCAAGGAGGATACTGCAATGAACGCACTGAAAACGGCGCTCTCCGCCGCTCTGGCAAGTATGGTGCTCGGAGGATCTCTCGCGCACCCCGTATCCGCCGGGACCGATATGCGGCCGCCGGTCGCCGCGGTTGTTCCTCACGTTCTCGAGAAGCACGGGCACGTGCGCATCGATAACTACTTCTGGCTGAACCAGCGGGACAATCCGGAGGTCATCGCCTATCTCGAAGCCGAAAACGAGTACGCGGATTCCGTGACGTCTCACGCGAAGGAACTCCGGGAAACGCTGTTCAAGGAAATAACGGGCCGCATCAAGCAAACGGACATGTCGGTTCCGTACAAACTCGATGATTACTTCTACTATACGCGTTATGAAGAAGGGCAGGAGTATCCGATCCATTGCCGGAAGAAAGGCTCGCTCGACGGAGCGGAAGAGGTCATGCTGGACGTCAACACGTTGGCGAAAGGCTACGAATTCTTCAGCGTGAGGAACACCCAGGTCAGTTTCGACCAGAATATCCTGTCGTATGCCGTGGATACGGTAGGGAGAAGATTCTACTCGATCCATTTCAAAAACCTGGAGACGGGCGAGACGCTGACGGACAGGATACCCGACGTCACCGGCAATACCGCCTGGGCCAACGACAATAAGACCCTATTCTACAGCAAACAGGATCCTTCGACCCTTCGGTCGTTTCAGATATACCGGCACGCGCTGGGAAGCGATCCGGCGCAGGACGAACTCGTCTATGAGGAAACCGACGAGACGTTCGACGCGGCCGTCTTCAGGACAAAGTAGAAAAAGTACATCATGATACTGTCGGACCAGACGTTGAGCAGCGAGTACCGGTTCCTGGACGCGAACGATCCGGAAGGCGCATTCACCGTATTCCTGCCGCGAGAGCGGGATCACGAATACGGCGTCGATCACTTTCAGGATAGCTTCTACATCAGGACGAACAAGGGGGCGAAGAATTTCCGCCTGATGAAAACGCCGGTAACGGCGACCTCCATGGAACATTGGACGGAAGTCATACCCCACCGGACGGACGTGCTTCTCGAGGAGTTCGAGATTTTCAAGAATCATCTGGTGCTCTCGGAGCGCTCGAAAGGCCTCATCGGGCTGCGCATCATCCCCTGGGACGGCGGCGGCGAGCACTACATCGATTTCGGCGAGCCCGCGTACACGGCGTATATCAGCACGAATCCGGAATTCGACACGGCCGTGCTGCGGTTCGGGTACACATCGATGACGACGCCGAGCTCCATCTTCGATTACGACATGGTCGCCCGGAAGAAGACGCTGCTCAAGCAGGAGGAAGTCCTCGGAGGGTTCGACGCCGGCGACTATCAAACCGAGCGGGTGTATGCCGCGGCTTCCGACGGCGCAGTGGTTCCGATCTCCATGGTGTACCGGAAGGGAATGAAGAAGGACGGCGCGAATCCCCTCGTGCTCCAGGGGTACGGCTCCTACGGATACAGCACGGAAGCGACCTTTAACTCATCGCGGCTGAGCCTGCTCGACCGCGGATTCATCTATGCGCTCGCGCACGTCCGCGGCGGCGAGGAATACGGGCGGCAGTGGTATGAGGACGGAAAACTCCTGAAGAAGAAGAACACGTTCACCGATTTTATCGCATGCGCGGAGTATCTGGCCGCCGAACGGTACACGAACGCGGACAGACTCTTCGCCGTCGGGGGAAGCGCGGGAGGTCTTCTGATGGGCGCCGTCGCGAACATGCGGCCCGATCTCTTCAAGGGCATTATCGCGCAGGTGCCCTTTGTCGATGTGGTGACGACCATGCTCGACGAGAGCATCCCGCTCACGACAAGCGAGTACGATGAGTGGGGGAATCCGAACGACAAGCAATACTACGACTACATGCTTTCGTATTCTCCGTACGACAATGTGGAGCCGAAAGCGTACCCGAACATGCTGGTGACGACGGGCCTGCACGATTCGCAGGTTCAGTACTGGGAACCGGCCAAGTGGGTCGCGAAGCTTCGGGCGCTCAAGACGAACGACACCCTGCTGCTTCTGAAAACGAACATGGAGGCGGGGCACAGCGGCAGGACGGGCCGCTTCAAACGCTTCCAGGAAACGGCATTCGAGTACTCGTTCATGCTCGATCTCGTCGGGATAGGCCGGTAACGCACTACTCCGCGCCCGGCGGCGGCGAGCGGCGGCGAAGGCGGCTGAAAATGAAGAGCGCCGCGGTCGCCGCCCAGAAGGGAAGCGCCAGCGAAGCCACCGAGAGGGCATGTTTGTCGAGGGCTCCTTGGGGAGTTGGGAGCAGCCCGAACCGGAACGCCGGGCGTACGATGGTCTGCGTTTGTGTCGCATCGTCGTAGAAGCCGGTGCCGGCCAGCGGGTCGTCCTGTTTCACTGCGGCATCGACCTGTTCGACGACTTCGAACTTGGTGTAATAATCTCCTCCGGTCGCCCGCCAGGCGACCAGTGCGGCCGCGGTCACTGCGAGCGACACGGCGATCAGTATCTTGAGAGCCCTGCCCATGATCCTGGCCCCCTCGCAACTCGCCGGGGTGATTTCCGGCTACTTGGCGTCCGGCGCAGCCGTGTTCCCCATAATGCTCACGCCGACGGCTATCGTTTCTCCGACCTTCGAACCGATGATACCCATCCCTTTCGGTCCCGTGATGCCGAAGTCGCTCAGCGTAAGCTCCAACTCCGCGCGGATCGCGAGCAGATCGCCGGGCAGCCTCTTCTGCGTCGCTTCGGTCTCTCTTAAATAGGTGACGCGAGCCTTGAATTCCACCGGCGCCTTCTTGCCGCGTATGGTGAACTCACCCGAAACGATTGCGTCGAAGGTAATGGAAGCGTCCGTTGCTTTCACGGTGTCCAATTTCTTTATGGTATCGACGACGAGTTCGATTGTAGGGTGCTGCGCCGCGTCGAACCAGTCGACTCCGCGTAAATGCTCGTCCCGAAGAGGAATTCCGGTTTTCAGGCTTGCGACCGGAACTGCGAATTGTGCGTGAATGCCCTTGTTCGGATGCTGCGGATCGAACATGATGTGGCCCGTGATTTCGCTGGTGGTCCCTATGATATCCTCCAGGGGCGCCTGGCTCTTGAAGGTCACCGCGTTGCGGCCCACGGGATCGCTAACATAAAATACCGGCTTCACCGCGCCGGCGCCGGCTTCGTGCCCGCTCTGCGCCCATATCATCGAGCTCGCCAGCAAGAACGTGAAAGCGGCCATAACGGCAATTCGGTTTTTTATCATGGCTTAAACTCCTTTTCTCCCTCCTCCACGGGGGGCGTCGGCCCAAGAAAAACAGCTATGATTCTTTTCAGATAAATATGGGTTGGTTTGGTTGATTTAGCAAGGGATTCGTGAGGCGTCTCGAAACATATTGACTTTTTTACCTGCCCGGTGTACAAATAATTCGCGGTTTGTTCAGCCAACCAGGATTGCCGGTAAGCTACAATTCCGTCAAGGCACATCAGCGAGTTTCGAATAGATGGAAGGCGGGGTACTTCCGTTCTTATCTCATTATCTCCAGACAAAGGAGGAGTGGCAATGGGTATGTTGCAGGATAAATTCGCAGCGAAACTTCCTCAGTGGCGCGAAGAGAAGGCGACGGTCCTCAAGGGGCTTGGCGAACAGAAAATCTCTGAAGTCACTGTTGCTCAAGCATTTGGTGGCATGCGCGGCGTGAAGGGGATGATCTGTGATACGTCACTGGTCGAGCCGGATACGGGGCTGATCATTCGCGGGTATCCGATTCTCGATTTGACCGACAAGATTCCAGAGGAGATCTTCTTCCTGCTGCTCACCGGAGAGCTGCCGACGAAGGAAGAACTCAAGGACCTCCAGAGTGAGTATGGCAAGCGTGCCAAGACGCCCGATTACGTGTGGAAAGTGCTCGAAGCGATGCCGAAGGACTCCCATCCCATGGCAATGCTCAACACTGCCATCCTCGTCATGGAGAGAGAGTCGCAGTTCAGAAAACGGTATGACGAAGGAATGACCAAAGAGGAATATTGGAAGCCGGTTCTCGAAGATTCTCTCACTCTTCTCGCCGTTCTCCCCGAAGTTGCCGCAGGCGTATACCGTTTGAGATACGACAAGGGCAAGCGGATTCCCTATGATCCCAAACTGGATTGGGGAGCGAACTACGCGCACATGCTCGGCAGCGACGACGAGAATTTCTACAAGGCGATGCGCCTCTACTTGACACTCCACTGCGATCACGAAGGCGGCAACGTCTCGGCGTTCTCATGCCATACGGTCGGCTCGGCTCTTTCGGATGCATACTATTCCGTGTCCGCGGGATTGAACGGACTGGCAGGTCCTCTCCACGGTCTCGCAAACCAGGAATGCCTCGGATGGGTCCTCGAAGTCATCGAGAAGTTCAAGGGCGTTCCCAGCGAGAAGCAGCTCGAAGATTTCGCTTGGGAGACTCTGAACGGCGGCAAGGTGATTCCCGGGTACGGGCATGCGGTTCTGCGTTGTCCCGATCCGAGATTCGTCGCATTCATCAAGTTCGGCCAGCAGTATTGCATGAACGACGATGTGTTCAAGGTGGTCGACAGGGTATACAAAGTAGTCCCCGAAGTGCTCAAGAAGCACGGCAAGGCGAAAAATCCTTGGCCGAACGTCGACGCCGGCTCCGGCTCGATTCTCTACCATTTCGGCTTGAAGGAGTTCCCGTACTATACGGTGCTCTTCTCTCTTTCACGTACGATGGGGCTTTGTTCCCAGTTGATCATCAACAGAGCGCTGGGCACTCCCATCACTCGTCCGAAATCGGTCAGCACGCAATGGGTCAAGGAAAATATCAAGTAGAAAAACTATTATGATACAGAAAAACGGCGGTTTAAAATCGCCGTTTTTTTTTGCGCAAATTATGATATAACCGAACCGAACGGCTTGCGCTTTCAGGAGGTTGATATGATAACGCTGAAATATCATGGGCACTCATGCTGGGAAATCGATAACGCCAAGCATCGCATCATGATAGATCCCTTCTTGAGCGGCAACCAGTTTGCCAAAGTGAAAGCCGGCGAGTTCGACACCATGAGCGCAATCCTCATAACCCATGGGCACGGCGATCATATCGGGGATGGCGTCGAGATCGCCAAGAAGACCGGAGCCCTCGTTGTATCAAACTTCGAGATTGCGAACTATTTCTCGAACCACGGATGCAACTCTCACCCGCTCCATATCGGTGGCGGAGCGGCCTTTCCCTTCGGCCATGTAAAGCTGACTATCGCCCACCATGCTTCCACCGGACCGAATGGAGAGCCGTTGGGGAATCCAGCCGGCATCGTTCTAACTATTGATGGAAAAAGAATATACCACGCGGGCGACACTGGGCTGTTTCTCGATATGAAGCTGATAGGCGAAATGAGCGGCCCTCTGGATATCGCACTCTTGCCGATTGGGGATAATTTCACGATGGGCATCGACGATGCGGTCAAGGCGACGGAGTTGTTGAACGCAAGAGTCAATATTCCAATGCATTACAACACATTTCCCTACATTGTGGTCGATCCCAGGGAATTCGTGGCAAAAGTCAAGGCGAGAGGTCGTGAGGCGCAGGTCGTTGCGCCGGGCGAGTGTTTCGAGCTCGCATGAGCTCTTGCCTGATTTTTAATCATTTGTTATTAAAAGAGTTGCCTGCTGCTTCATCCATTTGGGAGAATTTCCGCTATTTTCCTAAGACCTTTTTCTGGC
>JACQXT010000001.1 GCA_016208665.1 Chitinivibrionia bacterium
AGATTATGAGTGATCATGCGCATGCGGAGAATACCAATGAAGATCATCGTCATGCGACAATTGCTCGGAGCAGTCCTGCTTCTCCTCCTTTCCGGCGGTCCGCTGCCCGCAAACGAAGCCCGCACAGCCGATCGACAGGAACAGGCGTACCGCGCCCTCTCCCGGGATAAAGGAGAGCATGGGCGCTCGCCCCGAGCGCTCGCCCCGGGCGCATTTGAGGAAGATTTCGACGTTCTGCACTACGCCATCGACATCGAGGTGTTTCCGGCAACGGAGCGTATCGAAGGCGGCGTGGAGGCGACATTTCTCGTCGTCCGCGCGCCGCTCGACTCCTTGTTCTTCCATCTCGCAAACACCATGACCGTGGAAGGAGTGTTGGTGGACGGCGTCCCCGCCGCGTTCAGCCGTTCGAGCGGCCGCGTCACGATAGCCGCGGGGACCGTTCACGATGCAGGAGATACGATAGCCGCAACCGTGCTCTATAGCGGCCGTCCGGCGAATCAGGGACTTCGTTTCTACGGGGAATCGATATACAATGTCAGCGAACCAGGTATGGCGAGATGCTGGTTCCCCTGCTACGACGAACCATGGGACAAGGCGACGACCGAAATGAAGGTCACGATACCGGAAACCTTGTTCTGCGCTTCCAACGGCCTTCTCGAAGGTGTCACCGGCAACGGGGACGGCACGGAGACCTATTACTGGAAGACGCAGTACCCTCATACGACGTACACGACATCCATTGCGATCTCGGAGTACGTTGTTTTTTCCCACTGGCATCGGTACTCCGCCGCGGATTCGATGCCGATGCCGTATTACGTCTATCCCGCGAAGCTGGCGGCGGCGCAGGCAACATTCTCTCATGCTCCGGAAATGATGGACTTCTTCGCGGGCATATTCGGCGAGTATCCCTTCATAGGAGAGAAATACGGCACCGCCATCGTGAATATGAACGGAGCAATGGAGAACTTTACATGCACGATCATCGACAAACGCCGCATCGACGGAACGCTCAACCATGACTGGGTGCTGGCGCACGAAATGTCGCACTCCTGGTTCGGCAACAGCGTTACCATGGCGGATTGGCCGGACATCTGGCTCAACGAGGGATTCGCGACGTACTCGGATGCTCTCTGGGCGGAACACAGGGGCGGTTGGGCGGCGTACCGCGACAGGATGGCATTCTTCAAAGACGAGTATCGTGCCGAGGACGCCCAAAGCCGCTTTCCAATGTACGATCCCGATTTTCTCTGGGGAGCGACGGTATACGAGAAGGGGGCATGGGTGCTTCACATGCTCAGACATCTTCTGGGAGACGCTGATTTCTTTGAGAGCCTTCGCGAGTACCACGAAGCGTACCGGTTCGGATCCGCCGCGACGGACGGTTTCCGCGCCGTATGCGAACGCGTGTCATCGAAGGATCTGGGTTGGTTCTTCGATGAATGGGTGTATCACGCCGGCTACCCTGAATATGAACTCAGCTGGTGGAATGCAAGTGTGGGAAGCGCGCACGCCGTGGCGCTTCGCGTGCGGCAAGTTCAACAGAACGCTCCTGTGTTTACCATGCCTATTGACGTCAGAATCGGCACGGCGGCCGGCGATACGCTTGTGCGCCTCGACATCTCCTCAGCCGATGAACTTTTCACAATCCCTGTGGAAAGCGAACCGTCTGAGATCGCTTTCGATCCCGATAACTGGGTTCTGAAAACAGTCCATGAATCGCCGAGTTCCGCTCCCTTCGGTGTTCCAAGAAACGATCTGAGCGTCTGTGTTTCTCCAAATCCGGGAAGCGGCTCATCAATCCGGTTCGATTTCTTTTTGCCGCAGGCCTCTTTTGTAGAGATCGAAGTCTACGATGCGCTTGGGCGAAAGATCGCAAACGTGCTCCGCGAGACAAGGACTCGCGACTGGAACACGGCCTTCTGGAGCGCCGAGGTCGACGGGCAGACCCGGGGCAGCGGCGTTTACTTCTACCGGCTGCGAGCCGGCCGGAAAAGCGCGGAAGGCCAAATAACGCTCGTGAGGTGATCGGCGGAAAAGCAGCGGGGACAGAGAATGTTGATAGACGGGTACAACGTGATCCATGCGGACGATGCGATGCGCAGGCTTCTCGAACCCGACTCCGAGAGGGCTCGTGCGGAGTTGGTGGAACGCCTCGGGCGGTACGTTCAGCGAAAACAGATGCAGGTTACGATCGTATTCGACGGAACGGGACGCATGCTCGATTCGGCATCGATTCTTCCCGGCAAACTGCAAATCGTTTTCAGCAGAGGGAACCAGACAGCCGACGAATTAATCGTCTCCATGCTGGAAGATGCAGCCAATCCTCGAGAATTCGTGGTTGTCACGTCGGACAATGCTGGCATTGGAAAGGCGGCGCGTGCGCTCGGCGCGAGCGTCATGAGCTCGAACGCGTTTTTGGAGCGGCTTTCGCCGAGAAGCGGACATAGAAAAGAGCTCGAGGAAAAACCGGATCCGTTTGATGACGATATCGACTACTGGATGAGAGAATTCAACCGCCAGGAGAAGGGGAAGAGGAGGCGCGATGGGGAGTAGCATGAGCGGGCAGACCGGCACAAGCGCCGTTTCAAGCTCGTTTTCACAAACCGAGTGAGATATTTGCGTGGCAAGCCCAGCACGCAGTGATATATACTGTTCTATGGCTGTCATTCCGCCGCTATCATTCCGCTGCGGGCTCCGATTGCGGACAGGAGCCAAGGAGGATTCGTTTATGAGGAAGATTCTCTGCTTCGCGCTCTGTTTCTTGTTTCTCTCCCAGGCGACGGGCGGGTTCTCGGCTCAGATAGATATGAATACCCTGAAGCGTTTGACGGCGAAGTATCAGTTTTGCATCGTAATGAACGAGGATGATCCCGCCGCGATGAAATTCATATATGCCGATTATGCGCAGCATGTCCACGTGTATGCGCAGGAGAAGGGAAGGCTCGTACTGGATTGGGAAACGACGAATCTGGCATCGAGAATCGTATCCCTATTCGTAGCGGACTTGTTCAAGGACAAGACGAAGGAACTCGTCATTGCCACCGAAGCGGGAAGAATACTCGTCTACGACGCCCAGAGCTACGATTTGATCTGGGAGAATCTCCAGCATCCATTCAAGAAGATAAACTGCATGACGGCGAGCGATATCGACGGAGATCCTCAGGACGAACTCATCTTTATCGCCGATGACGCCCTTTATATTTACGACAGCTTGAACCGGGCCATCGAGTGGCAGAGCCAAGAGCGTTTCACCGGACAGGAGATTCTTGTCGACAATCTTGATGATGATCCGCAGCCGGAAATCATCCTCAACAGCGGCTCCATCATCGATTCGAGATTTTACAACACCGAGTTCGAGATCGAGGGATCCTTCGGCGATAGAATTCGCCTCTTTGATATGAACGGAGATGGAATTCCTGAGATTTTCGGGGAGTACGCCAACTATAGTCTTAGAATATACGATATATATGCAGAGAGGGAAATCTGGTAGGTGATCATTATCTTGATGAATATCAAAGAGATATCTACATAAGGAATTAAGATTATTTACGTTATTTTTGTTGAGCAAGAACACTGTTGTATGCTATAATACGTCCCGCAAAGGCAAAATGTGAAGTTAAAGGGGATTTTCTTAGGGGGTAGTCTAGCAGTACGAGCTGTGAATGAAATCCTATGGAGCTCCCTCGAATCTACCACGGCAATGCATTGGGATCAAGAGAGGAGGGTTTTGCACACATGTATCGCTTCCTACGATTAGCGGGTGCTGTTACATTGCTGCTCGTGGGGTTGCTCGCCTTTTCGACAAGCGGGTACTCGGCCACTCAGAATATTTCCTTCAGCCTTTCCGGGAGTGGTTCCTTGCTCAATAGTCCGCCCGGATTCGAAGGAGTCATCGATAGCGGAATTTTCAATAATGGGTATTTTACCATTTTTATCGATGATACGGGCTGGCCGGTCGATAACCCAGGCACACCCCAGAACGAGCGCTGGAATTACATTATCTCGACGGTTTTCACGTACACGGCGGCGCCGAACAACGAGCATTGGACCGGATACTTTCCCTTGCAGGGAACGATATCCCCTCCTGTCGTTTGGCGTTTTTTCAACAACGGCGACAGGCTGGGCGGGATCATCAGATACCTGAACATTACGATCACGGACAACGACAAGGACGGCGTCATCGATCAGAGCGAGCTGATGATTCAAGCCGTGGCGGCGAATCTTCAGGCCCATATCGAGCAGAGCAAGGGAGTGTATGCGGGCTGGTGCGGTTTCGGGAGTATGAATGGGACTATCGAGGACTTCGATCCGACCCCGATGGATATGCTTACGATTCCATACGGGCTCCTTCGAATGAGGGATTATAGCTGCGCCGTCCCGACAGAACACATGACGTGGGGTGCGGTGAAATCGCTGTACGCAGAATAGAACGTCCACTCCTTTTAGAAAGGCAAGGCTGTCATGAGAAAATGCTCAAGTGTGATTATCGCGATATGCGCGATGCTGATCCTGTGCCCCGCCGCGTACGCGCAGGTTCCTACGCATATCGAGTACGGATTTTCCGGAACGGGGAATATGCTGGTGTCTCCGGTAGTCTATTCCGGTTCGATCGACTCGGGTGAGCCCTTGCTTGTGGGCGGCGTCTGGAACCTGAATATCGATGACACGGGATGGCCGCCGGACAGCAATAAGCCAGCTCGATGGAATTATATAGACGCTACGTACTTCGCGCCGTATTACGATCCGTTCATGGGATCGTGGACCGCTACGTTCGACAACTCTTCCACGGGGAGCGATTTGATGTGGGGTGCTTCATCGGGTTTCGGCGGGCTTCACGGCACGGCAGTTCTTCAGATCACGATCCTTGATTTCAATTTCAATGAAATAATCGAGCCCGACGAGCGCGCGTTTACCGTGTTCTCGGGAACGCTCGTCGTCGTGAAAGACGGATCCGGAATATGGGCAGGCTACTGCGGTCTGGGATCCTTCAGCGGCGGATCGGACAATCCCGACCCGGTGCATTGGGTGGACGACATCGTATACGGTTCGACGATTCTCGATATCGAAGATTGCTCGGTGCCCACGGAAAACCTGACGTGGGGGCAAGTGAAGCAGTTGTATAGCGAAGAATAATAGTTACATTCGAATACCCTAACGGAAAAGGCCCCGAACGCTTCTTCGGGGCCTTTTTTTGCGCGTGCGCGAAAACCGTCACCGCCGATCGCGAAAATCAATTCGTATGCGGGTCCACATTTCAGCGGGCCTCCCATCGATGAGACCCGGCAGGAAGACTATCTTTCTTGCAGCAACGGTAGCCGCCGTGACGCACTCCGGGGGAGCATTCGCGTCGACGGCTTCGATCCGCAGAATGCGTCCGCTGTCGGCCACCAGTATGTGAAACTCGATCGATTCACCAAGGCACTTCTTGAGACCGCGTATGTCGGGCCAAGCGATTTCGACGGGTTTTGGAGGGATGGGTTCCGCTCGATCCTCTGACGGAGATCTCAGGGGTGTTTCGGCGCTGCCGGCCGGCCCATCGAAGGCAAAGCGATGATGCGGCGAGAGGCCTAAGGATGCGGAGTCGCTTGCCGCCGGCGGGCGCTCGGAGTCCTCCGCAATGACGGGGCGCTCGATCGTGCGTTCGCTCGACTCATCGTCGAATGTGACAGGCACAGTGATGATGGCATCGGGAGAAAAGGGCGCGCCCCTGTCCGGCTGTTCGCCGCTCGGGGTCGATTTGAGGAATATCGAGAAAAAGGAGCGTTTGACGGTGAGGAGCAACACGAGATGCAAGGCCACCGCAATGAGAATGAATCCCAGCCAGTAGCTTCTTGTAGTCAACCGTTTCATCTCAAGATCGTTCCTTTGCTGGGAACGAACCCGCGGTTCCATAATGCAAAGGGGTCTGTTGCCGACCAGAACAGACCCACTTTGCGCTACGCTGAAAAGCGCTAATCGGCTGGTAGCAATTATAACTTACGTGGAATAAATTATATTGTCAAGTCCTTCATTCATCGCTACTTTATAGAGGGGTATCTATGAACAGGGAATCGCCCGTATACACATGCCTCTGCTACGCGGTCGCAACAGCGCTGATGTGCGCATCATTTCCCCGGCCTGCAGGCGGCGCGCTTCTGCCCAAGGGATCGTGCACTGCCGACGAAGCCGCATGCCCGAACGGCCTGCTCGGGACGGACGATTGTTCGCTTGAAAAGAGGGGGGTGTGCTACGAAGCATTGCAGCCGGATACGTCGGCGACCGCCGGTATGTTTCAGGAGGAGGAAGAGAACAAGCAACTGATTCGGGATATCGGGGTGTTCGTCACATGCGATCTTGCAGCGCCCTTAGAAAACGGGAAGGTCCGAAGCTCCTCCGCCCAATCGCATGGTAGCGCAAAAAAGAGGAGAGCGTGCTGCTCTCCTCTCGTGAGCGATGCGAAGGGCAAAAACCGCGTTAAATGGTCTTCTTGCCGCCGATCTGAGTCTTGGCATCCTTGAAAATCAACGTGAGCGCCCCATTCTCGTTCGTCGTGACGATGCGGAAAGAAACGCTGCCGCCGCTCTGTATGGGGCTGTTGCCGGTACGGAAGACAGCTTTCTCATCCGAGGCGACGGAGGACCAGCCTTTTGGGGCGACGATATCCTCTATCGAGGCGCTTTGATCCTCGATCGTAACTCCGTAGATAGCGGTATTCCCCGCAGAGACCGTGATCAGGATGACCGATGCGCCGTTCTCGCCGGCGAGCACGCTCTTCTGAACGGATGGACCGGAAGCCATGCTGGCGGCGGGAATGAAGGCAAGCAATAAAATGACAATTGAGGTTGCGAGCAGGTGCTTCATGAGTGACCTCCTATGATTGTGTCTTTCAAAGGTGCGATCTGCAGGCGGTCGTAACTTCACAAATTACTTTAACTGTAGCTGGCACCTCCTTGAAGCTACCGAGAATATCCTATTTATTCCAGGGTTGCCCGTTTGGCCCCTCGGATTCCTAATTATACCATATTCGGAAGGACGGTGTCGAGATGAGAATCAGCAGAAACCTCGAAAGGCAGCGATAAACCAACCCGGAGAGATGCTATAACTTACTATATGACAATAGAATAGATAAGCTATAGGGCATCCATTATTCGCAGAACCGAATCGTACTTCCCGAAGGGAGGCATGATATACGCGCCGGCGATTCTGGGCAGGCTCCTGCAACCGGCCAAGGCCTCCTGTGAAATTTTAATTCCCAGCTCGCGCGCCTTGTCTCCGGTAGGCGCCTTGGCCATTGCGTCGCGAACGCGCTGTGGGATGTGCATGCCCGGAACCTCGTTGTGAAGGAACTCGGCGTTCTTATGGCTTGTCAGGGGAAGGATGCCGACGAGGACCGGAATGGGCGAGCCGGCCGTCAGTTCAAGAAAACGTTCAAGAAGAGAAGGATCGTACACCGGCTGAGTCAGGGCGAATTCCGCGCCGGCCTTGACCTTCTCATGAAATCGGCGCACTTCCGTTTCCATGTCGATGGCCGCGGGATTGGCGCCGACGCCGATGGCGAATCCGGTGACCCCTTCAAGAGATTTCCCTGAAGGATCGAGGCCGTTATTCATTGCCTTGATGATGCGGACAAGCCCGATGGAGTCCACGTCGTATACCGCGGTCGCGTCGGGATAGTCGCCGAGTTTCGGCGGATCGCCGGTGATGACGAGGATATTTTTCAATCCCATGGCATGCGCGCCTATCAGATCGGATTGCATTCCCAGCAGATTTCGATCTCTGCAGCAGTAGTGCAAAATGGTTTCGATACCTACACGCTGCTCGATCAGCGTTGCCAGGGCCATGGGACTCATACGGGCGCTCGCTCGAGGCCCGTCGGCGATATTAATGGCGTCTGCACCGCCGATTTTCATCAACCGGGCGCCTTCCAGGGGCACAGAGGAGTCGAGCCCTCGGGGAGGATCGATCTCCACGCTGATGAGAAATTTCCTGCCCATCAAGCCGGCGAACCTGCTTCGCTCTTTGAAGGGCACTTCCGGGATGGCACGAACCGACGTCGGCGGCATCATTCTCTCCGCCGATTCGATGTGAACGGGCTGGAGCGCCCGGATTGCATTGCGCATCGCCCTGATATGGTCCGGCGTAGTGCCGCAGCAGCCTCCGACTATGGAGACTCCGGACTGGATAAAGCGTTTTGCGTACTCCGCCATATACTCCGGGGACGTCAGGTAAAGGAACCTTCCTTCAACGATGCGGGGCGCGCCTGCGTTGGGCTGCGCCGACATCGGTTTGTCGGTGAGGGGGCGCATTTTCTCGATGATCTCAAGCATGGGTTGGGGGCCGATGCTGCAGTTGCAGCCGATGGCGGCGACGTCGAGTTCGGAAAGCGCGGCCGCGACCTGTTCGGGAGATTCGCCCATGATTGTTTCGCCTTCCTCGGTGAAGGTCAGCTGCGCAATGATGGGCAGATCCGAGCATGCGCGAACGGCCTCAATCGCGATCTTCACCTCTTCGAGGCCGTGAATGGTTTCGATGCAGAAGAGATCGATGAACGGAGCGAGGGCTCCCGCCTGTTCCTCGAATGCTCGCAGGGCTTCCGGCGTCGAGACGTTTCCCAATGGTTTCAGCGGTTTGCCGAGGGGACCGATGGATCCGGCGACATAGGCGCCGCCGCCGGCGACGGCCCGTGCGATGCGCCCGCCCGCCTCATTGATGTCGCGCACGCGATCCTCGATGCCGAATGCCGCGAGCTTGTAGCGGTTGGCTCCGAACGTATTTGTCTCGAGGATATCCGCGCCGGCATGCAGATACTCCGTATGGATTTCTTCGACGAGCTGCGGGCGTGTGATATTGAGATCGTCGAAGCAGGTGTTTATGAATATGCCCTTGGAATAGAGCATCGTTCCCATCGCGCCGTCGGCGAGAAGGATGCGCCTGCGGATTTCCTCCAAAAACAGTTTTCGCATTGAAGCTTTCATGCATTCCTCCGCCGCTGAGACAACGCGCAATCCGAGGGAACAGGAAGCGCGCTCCGATGTCCGGCGGCCCGAACGAAGGGCGATCCGCTCAACGACATGCCGAATGATCCGACAGGCCGCCGCAGCGAACACAATGCCAGGAAGATGCGCCCGAAGTCAACGCAAAATATGGAAGGTCTTCACCAATGAAAAATGTGTTTCGGATTGGGTAACCCGTGTTGTAGAGTACAAACTCATAAATCGATGCGGGGCGCTGAACCATTGCCGGCCGTTTGGAGACCGATCTCAAGGGGCGGGGTACCAGCAGCCGCCATTGAGAAGAACTGATACCATACGCCAAAGAGGTTGAACCATGCGAATTATTCTCGTGCTTGTCTTGTGCGTCGGATTTCTCCTCCCCATTGCGTTACAGGGAGCGAAGCTATACTTGAAGGACGGATCGGTCATCACGGGCGACCTTGTGGCTTCGAGGGAGGACAGTGTGTTTTTCAGAACTTCGTTCAGGGGGCTCGTGGCGTTTTCCGCCCGGGACGTGATGAAAATCGAGCTGGCGGATTCACCGCCTCCCGCGTCGCGAGGAGAATCGCCGCCGTTTCCGGGTTTTACGAATGCGGAGCCGGGGAGCTTGTTCGTCCTGTTTCAGAACGAGAAATTATCGAGCAAGATTGTCGTGCATCGGGATATGGAGAAGGAGCTGTGCATGCAGGCGAACACGATCGAGCAGGCTCTCTTTGTGGATAACGAGTTGGCCTTTTCGTGTTCGGACTCGATCCCGGACAAGAAGATACGAAGCGGTCCGAACACCATTTATAAGAATACCATGCAATTCAAGGATATCAGGATCGGGCTTCCGTCCGGGCCTCACTCGTGCCGGATCGTCATCGGCAACAGGGGAAGAACGGCGCATGCGAAACGGTTCGAGAATGAACCGCTCTATGAAACCCTTGAGCTGGGCAGCATCCTCGTATATCCCGCGAAAGCGACGACCGTCACCATTGATGTGAAAAAGAAAATGTGGGGAATGGGTGCGGCGAAGCTGCGCGCGATACAGTAGGGGGGGCGGCCGGCGACGCAGCCTGGCGCTCAGGAGACGGAATCGCACAGGAATCGAAGCGTATATTCCAGTTCATCGTACTCGATGTGAGTCCCCTTGCACGGGCCCTGCGGGCGTATATTGGGAATGCCGAACACGGGGATTTTCGAGGAAACATCCCGGATTCCGAGAACGAGGTCCCGTTCGCACGCGATGCCCACTACGGCGTCCGGATTGAATTTCTTGACTTCCTCAAGGATCCTCTCTCTCGCCTCCTTGGCGAGGCAGCGGGGAAGGAGAACAAGGACTCTTCTCTCCTTCTTCGCTTTGAGAGACGCCAGCGTCAGCGCGTTTGACACCTGAATAAAGGAATGTCCTACTTTGTCGCGGGAGATGCCCAATCTGCGTCCGATTCGCGAAGCCACCGTGGAAAGTTCGAAAAAGAATCCGTTTCCGATGCAGAAGCAGAAGCGCTTGTTACTGGTTGTCAGGAGCACCAGAACAGCCGCGTACCAGAAGAGCACGAGCAGGGACACGAGAGCGAAACAGAGTCCGACGTAGAGAGGTGCGGAGGGGGATAATTGGGTCAGCCGCGGGCTGATTAGATAGAGGAAGAAAAAGGCGGCGTCGATGATTATGAGGATGCTGAAAAGAAGAAGGGAAAGAAAGAGCCTGTTGCCGACGCGGATCTCTGCGGGTTGGATGATTTCACCGTCCCATGCCTGCCACTCATCGCCCAATTTCCTGTCGCGTATATCCGGCTGATCGCTTCTCATGGCTGGTCGGGAGACGGAAGCGGGCGCATCGCGCCCGGGATAGATTCTATTCGGGCTCAATTGATTCGAGCAATCTCCTGGCGGCGGTTCGCAGATCGGCATTGGCGTTCGAATGCTCGATCGAACGTTGGAGATACTCCTTGGCCCGTTCGCGGTCGCCGCTCTTGATGCACAAACGCCCGAGTTCATAGTACGCTTCGGGATCGTCCGTCTTGCGATAGAGCACGTTCTGCAGAAGTTCTTCGGCATCTTTCAGCTGGTTGAGCGTGATGAAGAGCTTGCCGAGATTCATATGCGCATCCGTGAAATCCTCGCGCTGATGTATCGCCATGCGGAACTGCGCCACGGCTTCGGAGTACTTGCCCTGTAACACATACAGGTCGCCGAGCGCTTTTCGAGCTTCCGCATACTGCGGCCGCTCCTCGAGAGCGGCATTGAGCATTTTCTCGGATTGAACGAATTGTCCCATTTCGAGGTGGCATACGCCTATCCAGTACATGGCTTCGGCATTGCGCGGATGTTTGCTGTAGATCTTCTGGTACTCCATCATCGCCTCATCGTATTTCTCCCGTTTCAGTAGCGTGAAACCGATCCCGAAACGAGCATCCAGCGATTCCGGTTCTCCCTTGAGGCCGCGGTAGAGGTACGTTGCGGCTTCGTAGTATTTTCCGTTGTGCGCATACACCCAGCCGAGATGAATATACGGGCGCGCATAGGACGGCTTGAGGGTTATGGCATGAATGAGGTTTCTCTCCGCGTCCTCGTAGCGTTGCATGTCCATGAGAAGCTTGCCGTACGACGCGAGCGCCTCGACGAACTCGGGATCCATCCGCAATGCGATTTCGTATTCGGTCCGCGCCGCCTGATGCGATCCCATGGCTGCATACGCCTCCGCGGCATTATAGTGCAATTGCGGATCATTGGAATCGAGTTCAAGGGCGGTATTAAACTGCTCGAGCGCCTCCTCGTAATCGCCGCGGCCGAAGAGCGCCGCTCCGAGGTTCGTGTGAACGTCGGAATCGCCGCTCCGGTGCTCGAGCGAGGTCCTGAAGAAATCCACGGCGGCCGTCGTATCGCCGTTTTCGAGCGCCTTCACGCCGCGATTGTAGTAGAGAACCGCCATATCCTGGCAGGATACGGATAGCGAGCATGCGCATGCAAGCAACGAAATAAACCTGAGCTTCATGTGTCGAATCTCCCGAGTTGTAAGCCTTCCGTTCCCTGTAGCGCAGCGGAATCATGCCGCCGGCAATCACGAACTATGCCGAGTAAAAGACATGACTCGGCTGCGTTATTTTCTTTCAAGAAACGGCCTGATAATATCGATCGGAATCGGGAATATGATCGTCGAATTCTTCTCGGTCGCCACTTCGGTCAACGTCTGCAGGAAACGGAGCTGGAGCGTGACCGGATTCTGGCTGAGAACAGTGGCTGCTTCGAAAAGCTTCTCCGCCGCTTGTGCTTCTCCCGCCGCGTGGATGATCTTGGCTCTCCGTTCGCGTTCCGCTTCCGCTTGCCGTGCGATGGCCCGCTGCATCGCGACCGGGAGGTCTACGTGCTTTACCTCGACCAGCGATACTTTGATGCCCCACGAATCGGTCTGTTCGTCGATGATCTGCTGGAGCCGGTGGTTGATCGTATCCCGCTCGGAAAGAAGCTGGTCGAGTTCCACCTGGCCCACGACGGAGCGGAGCGTCGTTTGAGCGAGCTGCGTGGTCGCATAGAGAAAATCCTCGACCTCGACAATGGCCTTGTCGGGCTGCATGACCCTGAAATACACAACGGCATTCACCTTGACCGAGACGTTATCCTTCGTTATGACGTCCTGAGGCGCAACATCCATTGCGACAACGCGGAGGCTGACGCGAATCATGCGGTCGATGACCGGAACGAGGATAACCAATCCGGGGCCCTTGACTCCCACGAGTCTTCCGAGCCTGAAGATCACGGCGCGCTCGTACTCCCGCAGGATTCGGATCGCGCTGCTCAGCAGCATGAGGCCAAGAAAAATAAGGACAAGCATGGAAATAGGCATTTATGAGACCTCCTTCGGTTCGGCCGGTTTGACCTTCAACTTCATACCGTGGATTTCCACGGCGGTCACTTTGGCGCCGGCGGGAATCCTCGAATCGCTGAACGCGTTCCAGTACTCGCCGTGAATGAAAACTGAACCCTCGGGATCGATATCGTCCTTCGCCGTGCCGGATTCGCCGATGATGCCGCGTTCTCCGGTGCTCACCTTCCTGCGCTGCGCGCGCAATCCCAATGCAACCGCGAACATGAAGAAGAGCGCCGTAAAAACGACCGATGGTATGATGACGGCGAGCGATACCCGCATGAACGGGAGCGGGGAATCGACGAACATGATGGATCCTATGATCATGGACACTATTCCTCCCACGGTGAGCAATCCACCCGATGTAATTTTGATTTCAAGAACGAACATGATGACGGCGCAAATGATGAGGGCGATGCCGCTGATATTGACCGGCAGAAGCTGAAACGAGAAAAAAGCCGTGATGATTGAAATGGCGCCGATGACGCCGGGGAAGATCGCTCCGGGATTCTGCAGCTCGAAAAACAATCCCAACATACCGAGAAGCATCAGGAGGTACGCGATATTCGGTTCGGAGATCTTGCCGAGCAGCCGTTCGCGGAATGTCGGCGGCATAACGGTGATGTTTGCGTTTGCGGTTCGAAGCACCGTTTCGGTCCCGTTCATGGAGAGGCGCATGCCGTCCATCTGATCGAGCAAATCCGCAACGTCGTTCGCGATGAAATCCACGACTCCGGCGTCGCGCGCCTCGGAAGCCGTGGAGGATATGCTCTCCCGAACGATTCTTTCGACCCAGTCGGGATCCCTGTTTCGCTGCACCGCAATGCTTCTGGCGTAGGCGGCCGCGTCGTTGGTGACTTTGGCGGCCATCTCATCGTCCATGTCGCCTTCCCCGATCGCAACGGGATGAGCCGCACCGATATTGGTGCCGGGACACATCGCGGCGACGTGGGATGCGAGGGTTATCAAGGCGCCCGCGCTCGCGGCCCTGGCGCCGCTCGGATAGATGAACAGCACCACGGGCACCGGACTCGCGAGGATTCCTTTTATGATGCTTCTCATGGAAAGGTCCAGGCCTCCCGGAGTGTCCATGGTTATGAGAACACAGATCGGATGGGATTTTTCGGCCGCGGCGAGAAGCCGAAGCACGTATTCCGCCGTTATCGGACCGATCGCGCCTTCGATCGCGCCTTCGAAGACGGCGGCCGCGCCGTCAGCGGGAGGAGCGGGCGTTGAATCCGAGGCCGCCGCAGAGGGAGAGGCGTTCGCATCATGCGCTGAAACGTTCTGAGCGGAGTGAAAAGCGGCGATCAGCAACAGGAGGGCCGACGCGAGAAATATGTTCACAGCATCCCAGGAATCCCGTTTGTTCATGTTATTTCAAGAAATCGAAAAGAGTTAAAAAGGCTTCGGAAGCCGAATTGCCTATCCGGCCGTTCTGGATAATAGTACTCAAAAGAGAAATAATGTCAAATCTGCATTTTTTCTATCATTGCATTATTTTTGACGCCGAATCGCCCGAATTTCCCCCGTTCACGGCCGGTTGAAGGAACCGATAGTGCGGCTCGTTGCGCGGAGCCGGCGCTCGGAGCGCCGCAATTTCGCTTGAACGGGAACGGAGGCGCAGGTATACTATCCGATGGCTTACACAAGGAGCTCACACCTTCGAAAACGTACTCTTATTGAATGCTTCGTTCGAGCCGCTCAAGGTCATCAACTGGAAGAAGGCTCTCAAACTGGTTTTCCTCGGAAAAGTTGAAGTCGTCGAGGAAAGCGACGAGAGCGTTCATTCCATTTCCTTCTCGATAAAGATCCCCTCCGTAGTGAGACTGCTCCGTTTCGTGGGATTCAAGAAGCGGGAGATCAAGTTTTCGCGGCAGAACATATACGCGCGGGACCGCTTTCAATGCCAGTATTGCGGGGAGAAACTGAGTTCCGAAGATCTCACGTACGACCACATCACTCCGCGATCGCGAGGCGGCAAGACCGAATGGAGCAACATCGTGACCTGTTGCATCCCCTGCAACAGGCAAAAGGGCGGAAGAACCCCCGAAGAGGCGGATCTCTCCCTCATCAAGAAGCCGTCGAAGCCGATCTGGCTTTGGGGCTTCCATTCGCGCTACTCGCTGAGGAACACGCCGGAATCGTGGCGCGACTATATCTACTGGAATATCGAGCTCGTCGATTGATGTTCGCGGACAGCCGGGCTTGCCGGTTCGTCCGTGACCGACACCGCGGCACGCCGGAAGAAGAGGGAAGCGCCGCGGAAAACGGTGGTGCCGGAGGAGGGAGTCGAACCCTCATGGACCAGAGGCCCGGGGGATTTTGAGTCCCCTGCGTCTACCAGTTTCACCACTCCGGCACGTTGTTCGATTCTTCGGTCGGCGGATCGAAGTCATTGTATAAAGTGCAAAGCTCCCGCGCAAGGCCAATCGGACGCGCCTGCGGGTTTCTTTCTCCTTGACTCCGTGAGCCGGTTTGCTATCCTGTTTCGTCGTTTTGTTGTAGCTCAGCTGGGAGAGCACTTGTCTGGCAGACAAGAGGTCGCGGGTTCGATCCCCGTCAACTCCACCACTTTTTTATCGGCCTCGGGGGGGCTCATTCAATCCGCACAACATCCGTGGATGCGCGCGTCCGGGCGCGGATCACAGGTTCGAGAGCCGGAGGAGCGCACAGACGTGTCAGGATTCGTTTGCATTTTCGAAGATAAGAAATTCTCGAACTTCTTTCCGATCTCTCTGTCCCGGCCCGTGTTCGAGCTTCGAATCGGGTTCCAGAACCTCCGGCTTCGTTTGCTGGACGAACTGGCGCCGCCGTCCCATGGGATCCTGTGCCGCGACTATCTCGCCGACATAATGCGAATCGAATACCCCGATCTGAGCGTCAACGAATGGGGAGACAATGGACCTCAGACCGGCGCCGGCGATCCTTCGCGCAGTGAAATCCTCTTCGTGAACGGTCGATTGCTCTGTTTCGGCGACGAACTTCCCAAGCTGATTGCCTCTATTCCTCAGAATGGAATCGGCATAAAGGGAGGGTACGTCGTCGCCGCCAAGCTTCGAGGAAGTGCGGCGGAAGACTTCGCGCGATACATACGGATGCGCGTCTCGGAGGAAGCGATTGATCGGCTATGCGCCGAACTCAAGGGATGTGCGGCACAGCCGCCGGGGCGATCCGAAGGGAAGAGCCGGAAGAAGGCCGGCGACGGGAAGTTGCCCCAGGAAAGCTCCTTCGAGGATGCCCGAGAAGTTGGGAATGACGGGCTGCTCGAAAGAATTCCCCAAGCCCTCGGCGATCTGATCCGCACGCACTCCGTCGCTATGGTCGACATGCAGACCGCCCGGCTGTTGTCGTTTCCCTGGCAAATGATAGAGGAAAGCGGCCGGGTCATAGAGGATGATTTCAATAAGCTGGCATTGCGAGGGCAGGGCGAAGAAGCAATCGTATTCCCCGGGGTTCATATGGTCGGCGAGGAAAACATCGTTATCGGCGAAGCGACGGTCATCAAGCCGGGCGTTGTTCTCGATGCATCCGCGGGACCGATTGTCATAGGCGACGGCACTCTGATCATGGCCAACGCAACACTCACCGGTCCCGTCTGTATCGGAAAACAGTCCTTGATACGGGCCGGAGCAAAGATTCTCGAAGGCACATCCGTCGGAGATGTCTGCAAGGTCGGCGGCGAAGTGGATGGAACCATATTCGCGTCGCATGCGAACAAGCAGCACGACGGGTTCATCGGCCACTCCTACGTTGGGGAGTGGGTCAACATCGGCGCCGGATCGAACAACAGCGATTTGAAAAACAACTACAGCCCTGTGAGGATGTGGTGCGCCGGTTCTGTTCGCGAAACGGGGCGGCAGTTTCTCGGCTTCATACTGGGAGATCAC
>JACQXT010000002.1 GCA_016208665.1 Chitinivibrionia bacterium
GCCCTCGACTGGGCGGCCATGAAGGCCATGCCGAGCGCTCACTGGCAGACGATGGAACTCCGGGGGGACTGAAGGGATGCGGCGGCTGCCACAAACTCGGGTTGAAGACTGAAGAAGAGATTGCGCAATTGAAGAAGGACGGAGCGGGATACGGAGTCGCATCGTGCGATGCGTGCCACACCCGCCACCTCTTTTCCGTCCAGGAGGCGCGCCAGCCGCAGGCATGCCAGACGTGCCACATGGGATTCGACCATCCGCAGTGGGAAATGTATTCGTCGTCGAAGCACGGCGTCCGGTATCTTCTCAAACAAAACGGCACGCTGCCTCCCGGCGCCGCCGCCCCGACGTGCCAGACGTGCCATATGCAGGAGGGCAACCACGAAGTGAGAACCGCCTGGGGGTTCCTCGCGGTGCGGCTCCCGATGCCGGATGACCCGCAGTGGACCGCCGACAGGGCGACGATGCTTCAGGCGCTGGGCGTGCTCGATCCGGCCGGCAATCCCACGGCCCGCCTCGATGTCGTCAAGGCCGCCGACGTCGCCCGCCTCACCGAGGAGGCCTGGCAGGTCGAGCGCGGGAAGATGGTCGCGACATGCGGGCAGTGCCATTCGGAGCTGTTCGCAAGAGCCGAGCTCGAGAAAGGCGACCGCCTCATCAGGGAAGCGGACCATCTGCTCGCCGAGGCGATACGCATCGTAGCCGCCTTGTATGCGGACGGAACGATCGAGAAACCCGACAGCTATGCGCACGCCTTCCCCGACCTCCTCATGTTCCATGATTCGCCGACGGAAATCGAGCAACGGTTGTTCGTCATGCATCTCAAACACCGCATGCGCGCGTTCCAGGGGTCCTTTCACGCGAATCCCGATTACGCGCTCTGGTACGGTTGGAGCGAAATGCGGCAGGATCTCACGGCGATACGGACCATGGCGGAGGAGATGCGAAGCGCCGCGCGGAAAAAATAACATGAGCGGCGCCCTGTGATGAGCGCCGGTCGAAACCATACATGCAAGAAAGCGCCGCAAACTCCAAGCCGCATCTGCTTCGCGTCCTTGGTCCCTTGGAGACCATCACGATCCTGGTGGGGTCGGTCATCGGCTCGGGAATCTTCCTGGTGCCCAATACGATCGCCGCGCAGGTCGGGAGCTTCGGACTCATCATCGCAGTCTGGCTGGTGTCCGGATTGTTGACCCTGTTCGGCGCTCTTTCGTACGCCGAGTTGGGCGGGATGATCCCCCATGCAGGAGGCCAGTACGCCTACCTTCGCGAGGCATACGGCAAGCTGCCCGCGTTTCTCTTCGGCTGGACCGAATTTCTGGTTATTAAGGCCGGTTCCATAGCGGCGGTGGCCGTCGCGTTCGCATTATATTTCGGATACTTCATCCCGGAGAGCGTGCAGCCGCTATACCACAAAACCGTCTATCTTCTTTCTTTCCCCATAGAAGATGCCGGTGTGAAACTGGTCGCCATCGCCTGCATCCTTGTGTTGTCGATAGTCAATTACCTGGGCGTCAGATTCGGAGGCTGGGTGCAGAACATCTTCACGTTTCTGAAGGTCGGCGCGCTGGCGGGGTTGATCGGCCTGGTGTTCATACTCGGACGCCCTGCGGAACATGCATTTCAGCCTTTTCTGCCCGAGCAGGGATCGGCGGGGCTCTTGAGCGCGTTCGGCGTCGCCATGGTCGCGGCTCTCTGGGCGTACGACGGATGGAACAACGCCACCTACGTGGCCGCGGAAGTGCGGCAGCCGCAGCGCAATATTCCTCTGGCGTTGTTCGTCGGCACGAGCCTGGTGGTGGTTATTTACCTGGCGGCGAACGTCGCCTATGCGTATGTGCTTCCCGTGGCCGCCGTCGCGCAATCGCAGCTGGTGGCCGCCGATGCGCTGAGAACGTTCCTGGGATCAACCGGCGGCGCGGTCATCTCCGGCGCCGTATTGATCTCCACGTTCGGAACGGTCAACGGAATGATTCTCTCCGGCGCGCGTGTCACGTACGCCATGGCGAACGACAGAGTATTCTTCAGCCAAATGGGGGACGTCCATTCACGCTTCAGAACGCCCCATGTCTCGATCGCGGTTCAGGGCGTCTGGTCCGCGCTTCTCACCTTGTCCGGACGGTTTGATCAATTATTCACCTACGTGGTTTTTGCCGCATGGATGTTCTACGCTCTGACGACCGGCGGCGTTTTTGTGCTGCGCAGGAAATGGCCGCATGTGGAGCGGCCGTACAGGACGTGGGGATATCCCTTTGTGCCTTTGCTGTTCATCGTGATCTCGGCGCTGTTTGTGGTCAACACCCTCATTACCGATCCGCGGGATTCCCTGTTCGGCCTGGTGATCGTGATGCTGGGAGTGCCGGCGTATTTCTACTGGAACGTGAGAGCGAAGCGGCGACGATCATAAGTCGCGTATCCGCCGCCCGCTGTTGATGAGGCGATATGGAGTTCCTGAAGCACATCATTGATATCTTCCTGCATCTCGATACGTACCTCGACGGGTGGGGCGCTGCGCTCGGGCCGCTGCTGTACCTCGTCCTGTTTCTCGTGATCTTCTGCGAAACCGGCCTCGTGGTGACCCCCTTCCTGCCCGGCGATTCGCTGCTCTTCGCGGCCGGTGCGCTCGCCGCCCGCCCGGGTTTCCCGCTCGAGATCGGCTGGGTCGTGGTGCTGCTGTGCATCGCGGGCGTGCTGGGCAACATGGTCAACTATGCGATCGGCTACCGCATGGGTCCGAAGGTGTTCTCGAGCGAACGCTCGCGGCTGTTCAACAAGCAGCACCTTCTGAAGGCGCAGACGTTCTATGAGCGATACGGCGGGAAGACGATCGTCCTCGCCAGGTTCGTGCCCATCATCAGGACGTTCGCCCCGTTCGTGGCCGGCATCGGCCGTATGTCGTACCGGCGCTACACCCTGTACAACGTGCTCGGCACCGTGCCGTGGGTCGGCGGCTTCGCGTTCGGCGGGTACTACTTCGGCAATATCCCGACCATCAAGCGCAACTTCCACTTCGTCGTCGTCGCCATCATCGTGGTTTCCGTTCTGCCCGCGGTCATCGGATACATCAAGGAGAAACGGCGCATCGCCGCGCCGACGGAATCGAGCGGTTGAAGTTTTCCTACGAGCCGTTCCGCGGCGCCTGCTCCTCCGGATTCGACTGTGCGCTCCTGGATTGATGAATGAGGGATGCGAGGATCGCTACGATCAGAATGACGGCAATGACGAGCAAAGCCGCCGGCGGGGGGATCTTTACGAAATCGGAGGCGAGCATCTTGACGCCCACGAAAACCAGGATGGCCGCGAGCCCGTAATGGAGGTAATGAAACATGCTCATCAGGCCCCTCAGGGCGAAATAGAGGGAGCGGAGGCCGAGGATCGCCAACGCGTTCGACGTATAGGCGATGAACGGATTCAGCGTGATCGAGAGGACGGCCGGCACGGAATCGATGGCGAACACGATGTCGCTCGATTCGATGACCATGAGAACGACAAAGAGCGGGGTAACGAGCAGCCGGCCGTTCCTGCGGATGAAAAACCTGGCATCATCGTAGTTGCGGGAGGCCATGAAGGGACGCAGCATCCTGAAAACCGGATTGCGATCCGGATGTATTTCCTTCGTTTTCTGAAACGCCATCTGGATGCCGGCAAAAATAAGGAACGCCCCGAAGAGGTAAATGATCCAATGAAACTCTTTGATGAGGGCCACGCCGGCCAGTATGAACGTCAGCCTGAACACGATCGCGCCGAGGATGCCCCAGAACAGGACTTTATGCTGGAAGGCGGGAGGCACCCGGAAGTGGGAGAAGATCATGAGGAATACGAATATATTGTCGACGCTGAGAGACTCTTCTATCAGGTAGGCCGTATAGAACTGAACAGCGAGTTTGGCGCCCTGGAACACGTATATGCCGATACCGAACAGTAGGGCGATCCCGACCCACACGGCGGTCCATGCGAGCGCCTCCCTGACGGTGGGCGCATGCGCCTTCCGTTGGAAGATCCCGAGGTCGATCGCAAGCATTGTTCCCAGGAAGAAGTGAAATCCGATCCATAAATAAAGCTGATGCGGCATAGCGGGGAAGTATAATACAGTTTTGTAATAATTAAACATAAAAATTTTATGTATCATCGAAATTCGACGCGCCGCAGGCCTCGGATTGACGAACACGCCGATATGACTTGAAGCAGGCATGTCGAACGGCTATACTGCCGAATGCGATTGCGATGCACGCGCCCCATATAAAGAAGCACTCAACGCGATCGTTCGGCACAAGCACATGACGAATTCGAATGTGTAAAGGAGGAAAAATGCTCAAGCGTCTGGGAGCGTTTTGCTTTTTCGCTCTGATGCTCGTGTTTCAGATTTTCCCGCCTCGAGTCCGGGCCGGAGGAGAAGGCCTGGATGTCCCGGAACCGCTGAAGCGCCAGGTGCCGTTGGAAGGACTTTCAGGAATCAGCCTTTTCTTCGCGAAGACCTACAATGAGAATCTGGTGCTCTATGCGATCATCTGCACCGCCCTGATGGCGGTCGTAGGAATAGCCATCGCTTATGTCACGGATGCGGCCCTGAAAATGATGGGCATGGAAGTGGGCAAAATCGAACACAAGGAATGACCGCACGCTAAGGAGATATGAGCATGCTCAACGGACTGTTTGATATATATCTGCCGGTGGCAGGAATCCATTTCAATGTGCTGATCCTGCTCGCGATCGGATTTTCGGTGGGGATACTTGGCGGTTTCTTCGGCGTGGGAGGTGCGTGGGTGGTAACGCCCGCCCTCAACATTTTCGGATTCCCCATGGCCTATGCCATCGGCACGGACCTCGCACACATTTTCGGAAAGTCCATAGTCGCCACCAAGAAGCACGGCAAGATGGGAAATGTCGACGTAAAAATGGGACTCCTGTCCATCGTCGGTTCCGTCATCGGCGTGGAGATCGGCGCCATCAATGTGATGTGGCTGACCGAGAAGGGTTTGGCCGGCCCCGTGGTGCGGTACTCATACATGGCATTGCTGTTCGGACTAGGCGCCTACATGCTGTACGACTACTTCACGAAAGAGCGCCGCCTGGCCAAGCACGCGGCCGTGAAGGAAGCCGGTGTCGAAACGGTCCGAAAAGGAAGATGGGATATCCCGCCTATGATATACTTCCCGGTTTCCGGAGTCAGGGCGTCTCTCTGGCTCATACTGGGCGTATTCTTTGTCACCGGATGGCTCTCCGGATTCCTGGGAGTGGGCGGCGGATTCATCCGGATGCCCGCTCTCATCTACCTGATACACTGCCGCACCGCCATAGCCATAGGCACGGACCTCTTCAGCGTCGTTTTTACCGGCGCCTACGGCTGCCTGACGTACGCCCTGAAAGGCCGTGTGGAAATCATCGCCGCCCTCATCATGTTGTGCGGAGCCGCGGTAGGAGCCCAAATCGGAGTGGCCGCCATTAAATACATCCATGGCTACGGCATTCGTCTCCTGTTCGCCATCATGATCGTCCTTGCGGGTCTGTCGGTGACATTGAAGCAACTCAATTATACGACCCTGGCCGCGTGGGTCGTCATGGGCGCGGCCTTGAGCATGTGTATCGTGATTATCGCTCTTATGGTTCGAGGTCTCCGGCAAGAGAGAGCGTTGAAGGCGGGGCATTGACGACATTTCAATGCTCTATCCACGCTCGCTGTGTATGGCGGCGCACGGGATCAAGAGCAAACAACCGGGGCTCCTTTCGGTGATGGCCTATGGGGTGGATACGCAGACTACTTGGAGACTCGGCGCAGCGGCATCAGGAGCTACTTCAAGCGGTCCAGCGTAGATTCTCCGTGTTTCGGAATCTGCTGAACTCTCACAACAACTCTCTCAAACTCATAAGTCAGCTTGAAGAGAAAACCCAGGACGGCCAGGTGGGCAGTCCGTTTTCTCTCTGGGGTGACTTCGTGAAGATCCGCGAGTCGGTGAACGAGACCGTCGAATACATGATCGAGCTCGGCGGCGATGCGTATATACCGCTGCGAAGCCGCCTTTCCTCTATTTCCGAGGAAGTCGAAAAACTACTGCCGATCGGCCGCCCCATCGTCGAAGACGACTATACGATTCAGTTTCAAGGTTTGTCCATGGAGCGGGCGTTCTCCGTGGGGACGAAGAGCGCCAATCTCGGCGAGCTCAAGTCGGGACTCGACCTTCCGGTTCCGGACGGCTTCGCGATCAGCGCCTGGGCGTACCAGCGTTTCCTGGACGCGAATCAACTGAAGGAGAAGATCAACGGGCTTCTCAAAGACGTCCGGATACGCCACTATCACGACTTGGAGATTATGAGCGAGGATATCCGGGAGGCGGTCACCCGCAGGCCGGTGCCGGATGATCTCTCCCGCGCAATCTACGGCGCCTTCGACGATCTCGCCGCTCGAACGGGCAAGACGGGTTTCGCATTGCGATCCAGCGCCATAGCCGAAGACACGTCCTTTTCATTCGCGGGCCAGTATCTCAGCTTCTTGAACGTCCATCGCGACGCCCTGCTCGATTACTACAAGCAGGTGCTCGCCAGCAAATTCACTCCGTCGGCCATTTACTATCTGCTCAGCCGTTCGCTTTCCGACATGGATTTCGGCATGGGTGTGGCGTGCATGGAGATGGTGGACGCCGCCGCCAGCGGTGTGGCGTACACGCTCGATCCGCTGAATCCGGAAGGGTCGTATGTCGTAGTGAATTCCGTGTTCGGCCTGGGGAGCTACCTTGTAGACGGAACCCTGACTCCCGACGTCTTTCACGTCTCGCGCGCAAACAGGGAGGTTCTATTCTCTCGAACCAGCAGAAAAGCGGTGCAGCTCAGGATGACATCAAGAGAGAATATCGAGCAAGCGGCCGTGCCGGAGTCCGAACAGGCCCGGCCTTCCATCGATGAAAACCGGCTCGCAATGATCGTCGAATATGCCCTGAGGATCGAGGAACGTTTCGGATGCCCCCAGGATATCGAGTGGGCGGTGGATCGTTCGGGCAAGTTGTTTCTGCTGCAATCTCGTCCTCTGGTGATACCGCGCAGCAAGATCGCGTATACCGTGCCGGAGGAGTTCAACTCCCTGATCCTTATGGACGGGGGCACCCCTATCTGCGCCGGGATGGGGAGCGGCCCGGTCTTTCATTTAACGTCCGTGGCCGATCTGGATGCCGTGCCTCAGGGAGCGGTTCTCGTGACCGCCAATCCGTCTCCCTACCTGGTGGCCGTCATGCATACAATAAGCGCCCTGGTGACGATGGTGGGGGGGAACACCAGCCACCTGGCCACCCTTGCCCGGGAGCTTGGCGTGCCCACCGTGGTCGGCATGGCCAAGGCTGATCAGCTTTCCGCGCGCCGCGAAGTCACCGTCAGCGCCGGCCAGGGAGCAATCTATGACGGGAGCCATCCCGAATGGATCGCCGCATCCACGAAGACGATTCGTTCGGTATCTCTTCCCCCGACCCTGGATTACGCCAGGAAGATGATCTCGCCCATAGTGCATCTCAACGTGATTCATCCAAGCGATCCGAGGTTCACCCCCGAGAACTGTTTCACGGTCCACGATATCCTCCGTTTCATCCATCAGAAATCGATGGACGAGATCTTCACCGTTCTCAAGGGAACAACGCACAAAGAAAAAATCGGATTGCGCCTGAAAACGAAGATTCCGCTCATCGTCAACATCATCTATCTTGATCAAGACTATATCGACGCCAAGAGGCGCCGTTGGATTCCCGAGCATGAGATCCGGTCGAGGCCGATGCGCGCGCTGTGGGAAGGGATTCTCCAGGAGGGCTGGCCTCAGTCGCACGTACCGGCCGACTTGAAAGGATTCATAGCGGTGATGGGGGCAAACATCCAGGAAGGGCACATACCCGAATTTTCCGAAAACAGCTATGCCTTCCTGAGCCAGGAGTACATGCTGCTCAATCTTCGCATGGGGTATCATTTCTCGACCATAGAATCCTTGGCGACGCCGGAACCGGAGAAGAATTATATTCGGATGCAGTTCAAGCTGGGCGGCGCCCCGCTGGAACGCAGAATGCGGCGTATCTGGCTCATCGGCGAGCTCTTGCGTCTGATCGGATTCGAAAACTCCAGCCAAGGCGACTTCCTCGATTCGACGATTGCGTACCAGCCGGAGGACGGCATCCTGGAACGATTGCAATTGCTGGGACGAATCACTATAGTAACAAAGCAGCTCGACATGGCCCTGTCCAGCGACGCAAGGGCTCGCTGGTATTTGAAAGAATTCACACAGATGCTGGGTATCAAGACCCAAGGAGATTCGCCGCATGGAAATGAAACGCGCGGGTGAGATCATGCTGCCGTTGGAGGCTTTCCCCTTCGTCCCCTACTGGTTCACGCTGCGGCAGGCTCTCGCGGAATTGGGCAGCATCGAGACATCCCGCGATTCCGCCAGAAAAATGCTCTGGATCATCCTGGTGTTCAATGCGCAGAGCCAATTTCTGGGCATCGTCCAGCGCCAGGACATCCTGCGGGGATTGCGGCCGAGCACGGGCGACAAGATACGCGGCATCTATCCTCCGTTTGCAAGCGAGCCCGCCGATCCGCTCCTCAGCCGTTTGAGTTTCTCGCCGGAGAGCGCCGTCCAGGAGCTCAGGAATCAGATCGAGCGCCAGATCATAGAGTTCATGACCCCGATTCAGATTTCGGTGAACTTCAGCGATCCGGCTCTGCTGGCCGTACACTTGATGATCGACCGCGACTTGACGTTTGTGCCGGTGGTGCGAGACGGCACCGTCGTCGGCATCTTGAATGTCGAGGATGCGTTGAATGAAGTCATCGCTTCCATTATTTGAGATGCGGGCGATCGAGTCCGGAAGTCGCCTTACGAGACGCATTATTCAGGATTGCATTCGGCCGTATGCACAACCATCGACCTCGTGATTTGTCTTCACGTTCACAACCCCCGGGCGCGCGCACCGCGCGCCTGCGCATCGCCATACGCGGCGCTGTTCAGGGCGTCGGATTCCGGCCCTTCGTCTACCGGCTGGCGACGGAGATGGGCCTTTCTGGCTGGGTGGCCAACGATTCGAGCGGCGTGCACATAGAGGTGGAAGGCCCCGCCGGGGAACTGGAGCGTTTCCTCCTGCGGATCGAACCCGAAAAACCTCCCCGCGCGATCATTCAAGGCCTGGAGCCCGCCTTCCTCGATCCTGCAGGCTACGCCCGTTTCGAGATCAGGGAGAGCCTCGAGACGGCGCTCAAGACCGCGGTCATACTGCCCGATATCGCCGTGTGCGACTCGTGCCTTGCGGAGATATTCGATCCTTCCGACCGCCGGCACCTGTACCCGTTCACCACGTGCACGCAGTGCGGCCCGCGTTTCACCATCATCGAGGCCCTGCCGTACGACCGGCCGAACACGACGATGCGCCGCTTCACGATGTGCCCGCGCTGCCGGGCGGAATACGACGATCCGCTCGACAGGCGATTCCATGCGCAGCCGAACGCATGCCCCGAGTGCGGCCCCGCTCTGGCGTACGCCGATTCGGGCGGAACCGTCGGCGCCGCGGGCCATGACGCGCTCCGGGCGGCTGCGCAGGCCGTGCGCGGCGGGCGCATCGTTGCGGTCAAGGGCCTCGGCGGATTCCATCTGATCGTCGATGCGCAAAGCGAAGCGGCGGTGGCGAGGCTGCGGGCGCGCAAGCACCGCGAAGAAAAGCCGTTCGCCGTGATGTATCCGTCCCTCGACATGATCGAAGCCGATTGCCTTCTCTCCCCGCCTGAACGCCGCCTGCTCGTATCGCCGGAATCGCCCATCGTCCTGCTCAAACGACGGAACCCGTGGAACGACGAGCGTTCGCGCATCGCCCGCAACGTGGCGCCGGAAAACACCCGCCTGGGGATCATGCGGGCGTACACGCCGCTGCACTACATCCTCATGGCCGAACTCGGCATCCCCGTCGTTGCAACCAGCGGCAACCGTTCCGACGAACCGATCTGCACCGATGAACACGATGCGATGGAGCGCCTCGGCGGCATCGCCGATTTTTTCCTCGTCCACAACAGGCCGATTGCCCGGCACGTGGACGATTCGATCGTGCGCATTTCTGCGGGCAGGGAACTGGTGCTCCGCCGGGCGCGCGGGTACGCGCCTCTGCCGATCCGCTTGGAGGGCGCCGCGCCGGCGCTGGCGGCGGCGGGAGGCCACCTGAAGAACACGGTTGCGGTGAGCGTCGAAACGAACGTGTTCGTGAGCCAGCATATCGGCGACCTCGAAACGCCCGAGGCGTACGATGCGTTCAAGAACGCGATCGGCGATCTCGAGCGGCTCTACGATTGCAGGCCGGAGGCGGTCGCGTGCGATATGCATCCCGATTACCTCTCCACCCAGTGGGCGCGCGAAGGCGCCGTCCCGGCGATCCCCGTCCAGCACCACTACGCTCACGTGCTCTCGTGCATGGCGGAGAATGAGATCGGCGGGGACGTTCTCGGCGTTGCCTGGGACGGGACCGGCTACGGTCCGGACGGTACGGTTTGGGGCGGCGAGTTTCTCAAGGTGACGGACGCAGGTTTCGAGCGTGTCGGGCATTTCCGCACCTTTCCGCTCCCCGGCGGCGAAGCGGCGGTCAAGGAGCCGCGGCGTTCCGCGCTGGGAGCGCTCTATGCATGTTTCGGGAGTGCGGCCTTCTCGATGCAGGAGCTTCCGCCCGTCCGGGCGTTTTCGCCGCACGATCTTCATATACTGCAAGCCATGTTGGAGAAGAGCCTCAATTCGCCCCTCACGTCCAGCGCCGGGCGGCTCTTCGACGCGGTTGCTTCGCTCCTCGATCTCCATCAAACGATGCGGTTCGAGGGGCAAGCCGCCATGGCGCTGGAGTTTGCGGCCGAAGGCGCCGCAACGGACGATTGCTACGAAATCGCGTTTTCGGGCGGTCAGGAGGAAGCCGGGTCCCGCGCCTGTTTCGTGTTCGATTGGGAACCGATGCTCCACAAGATCCTGGACGACCGCAGGAACGGGTTGCCCGCCGGGGTGATTTCAGCTAGATTTCATAACACGCTTGCGGAGTCGATCGTAGCCATGGCGCGGCGAACCTGCGAAACCCGCATCGTCCTCACCGGCGGATGTTTTCAGAACGCGTATCTCGGCGAGCGTGCCGTGTCGAGGCTTCGCGGCGAAGGATTCCGGCCGTACTGGCACCAGCGCGTGCCGCCCAACGACGGGGGCATTTCACTCGGCCAGATCGCGGCGCTCGCCCGCATCATGAAGCGGTGAGAACCATTGAACGCCCCGGACGGGCGAACGAGAGGAATTGAGAAGGATGTGCCTCGCGGTTCCCGGAAGAATCATGGAAATCGCCGGAACCGGTGATTTCGATCGTGTCGGAAAGGTCAGCTTCGGCGGCGTCATCAAAGATGTCAGCCTCGCATACGTTCCCGAGGCCGCCGTCGGGGATTATGTCATCGTGCACGTCGGTTTCGCCCTCAGCGTCGTGGACGAAGAGGAGGCCGAGCGGACGATCGCCCTCCTGAAAGAGCTCGAGTCGAACGGTACGGATGCATCCGGCGCAGCGGAGGACGAAACGTGAAACATATCGACGAGTACCGCGACGCCGCATTGGTCAAGGCCGCCGCGGACGGCATCGCCGCACTGACGACGCGGCCGTGGGTCATCATGGAAATCTGCGGGGGGCAGACGAACACGATCATCAGATACGGCCTTGACGAACTCCTCCCCCGCGAGATCACCCTCGTTCACGGCCCCGGGTGCCCCGTCTGCGTCACCCCCGTTGCATTGATCGATGCGGCGGTTTCGATCGCGGCCCGTCCCGATGTCATCTTTTGTTCGTTCGGCGATATGCTGCGCGTCCCCGGCACGGAGAAGGATCTACTGAGCGTCAAGGCGGCCGGCGGCGACGTCCGTATCGTCTATTCGCCGATGGACGCGCTCGATCTGGCCCGGCGCATGCCGGAGAAGGAGATCGTCTTCTTCGCGGTCGGTTTCGAGACCACGGCTCCGGCAAACGCCATGGCGCTCTGGCGGGCGCGCCGCGACGGCGTGCGCAATTTCTCGGCGCTCGTGTCGCAGGTGCTCGTGCCGCCCGCCATGCGGGCGATTCTCGATTCGCCCGGCGGCAGGATACAGGGTTTTCTCGCGGCGGGGCACGTGTGCACGGTCATGGGATTCCGCGAATACGAGGAACTGGCGGGCGAGTACCGCGTGCCCATCGTCGTGACCGGCTTCGAGCCGCTCGACCTCATGCAGGGCGTCATGATGTGCGTGCGCCAGTTGGAGGAAGGGCGGGCCGAGGTGGAAAACCAGTACTCGCGCTCGGTCCGGCGGGAGGGCAACACGAAGGCCCGCGAGATCATGGAGGACGTGTTCCGTGTGGTGCCGAGAACCTGGCGGGGCATCGGCGAGATTCCTTCGAGCGGTCTGGGGCTTCGCGATGAATACGCGGCGTTCGATGCCGCGAAGCGGTTCGGCGTCCATGCGGATTCGCCCGAACCGACGGACCTATGCATCAGCGGCCTGATCCTGCAAGGCCTGAAGAAACCGCCGGATTGCCCGGCATTCGCCGGCGCGTGCACGCCTTCCCGCCCGCTGGGAGCGACGATGGTTTCCTCCGAAGGGGCATGTTCGGTATACTACGCGTACAAGAGGACACATGAGTAACGAAGGAAACAGCACATCCGGCTGCCCGCTTCCGTTGTCCGACTATCCGCGCATTCTCCTTGCCCACGGCGGCGGCGGCGAACTCATGCACCGGCTGATCGAGGACCTCTTCATCCCGTCGTTCGCAAACGGCGAACTCAACGAACGCCACGACGGGGCCGTGCTGAACATCGGCGGCGCACGTCTGGCGTTCACGACCGATTCATATGTCGTGAAACCGCTCTTTTTCCCGGGCGGAGACATCGGAACGCTCGCCGTCTACGGGACCGTGAACGACCTCGCCATGTGCGGCGCGAAACCCGTCTGCCTGAGCGCGGGATTCATCCTCGAGGAGGGAGTGCCCATGGATACGCTCCGCCGCGTCGTCGATTCGATGCGCGGCGCCGCCCGGGCCTCCGGGGTGCGGCTCGTCACGGGCGACACGAAGGTCGTGGACAGGGGGAGCGGCGATGGAATGTTCATCACCACCGCGGGCATTGGGACGGTAGCGGAAGGAGTCGCCGTTTCGCCGTCCAAGGTGCGGATCGGCGACGTCGTGCTTCTGAGCGGCGATATCGGGCGGCACGGCATCGCGATCATGGCCAAGCGCGAAGGCCTGGCGTTCGAGACCGCCATCGAGAGCGATTGCGCGCCGCTCCATGGAATCGCGGGCGATCTCCTCGCCGCCGGCATAGGGATCCGGTGCATGCGGGATCTTACGCGCGGCGGCCTGGCGAGCGCGGCAATCGAGATAGCCGAGACCGCCGGCGTCTGCATCGCGCTCGAAGCGGGAGCGATCCCGGTGCGCGAGGACGTCCGCGGGGCGTGCGAACTCCTGGGCTTCGACCCGTTGTATGTGGCGAACGAGGGGCGATTCATCGCATTCGTCTCTCCGGGAGATGCGGACCGCGCGCTCGCCGTCATGCGCGCGGCGGGCCCCGACGATGCGCACCCGGCCCGCATAGGGCGCGTCGAGGAGGGGCGGCCCCGTTCCGTCGTGCTCACAAACATGGTGGGAACGCGGCGCGTCATAAGCCGGCTGAGCGGGGAACAGCTCCCGAGAATATGTTAGAGTGCGTGCCGCGGCGCGGCCGAGCGAGGCGCTGCCGGC
>JACQXT010000003.1 GCA_016208665.1 Chitinivibrionia bacterium
CGGTGAGGGGCGTCACCATGGACGAGTGCGCCGAGCTTGCCCGCCGGCTCGGCGAGCGCGTGGGGAAGGAGCTAGGCATACCCGTATACTTGTACGAGCACGCCGCCAGGACCGAGGAGCGGCGCAACCTCGCCAACATACGCTCCGGCGAGTATGAGGGACTAAAGGACAAACTCAAAGACCCGCGCTGGAAGCCGGACTACGGCCCCGCCGTTTTCAATGCGCGCTCCGGCGCCACAGTGATCGGCGCCCGCGAGTTCTTGATCGCCTACAACGTGAATCTCAACACGAAGGACAAGAAGCTCGCCAACGATATTGCATTCGGCATCCGCGAGGCCGGGCGAAACAAACGCGGCTCCGACGGCACGTTCGTTCGGGATGCGAACGGCGAGATCGTGAGAGAACCCGGCACGCTCAAGGCAGTGAAGGCCGTCGGCTGGTATATAGAGGAGTACAAGCGCGCGCAGATTTCCATCAACCTCGTCGATTATCACGTAACGCCCCCGCACGTCGCCTTCGATGAAGTGAAGCGCCAGGCCGAGAAGCGCGGGCTGCGCGTCACCGGAAGCGAGCTCGTGGGGCTCATTCCCCTGGAGGCCATGCTCGACGCGGGACTCCACTACCTGAATCTCCACGGCGCATCCACCGGCGTGCCCGAGAGCGACATCATCGAGACCGCGATACAGTCGCTGGGCTTGCGGGAGATCGCCGCCTTCGATCCCAAGCAGAAGATCATCGAGTACCGCGTGGCGCAGGCAAGCCCTCTCGCCGATAGCACTCTGAGGGGATTCGCCGACGAAACGTCGCGCGATTCCGCCGTGCCCGGAGGCGGGAGCGTCTCCGCCTGCATGGCGTCGCTCGCCGCCGCGCTCTCCGGCATGGTGGCCAATCTCACCATCGGGAAGAAGGGCTACGAGGCCGCAGACGGCCTCATGCGGGATGTCGCGCCCAAGGCGCAGAGGCTCAAGGACCGTTTCATGCGCGCGGTCGACGAAGACTCGAAGGCGTTCGATGCGGTGATGGCGTGTTTCCGCCTGCCCAAGGGTACGAAGGAAGAGCAGGCGCACAAGGACGCGATGACGGAGGCCGCCACGAAGGGGGCGATCGACGCGCCCCTCGGCGTTCTCAAAGGCTGCGATGAAGCGACGAGCCTCATCGAAGCGGTCGCCGTGTCGGGAAACGTGAACTCCCTGAGCGATGCGGGCGTTGCCGCGCTCGCGCTCAAGGCCGCGGCGCAGGGCGTCTATTATAACGTGCTCATCAATCTTCCCAACCTGACGGATACTGCGTACGTGGCGGCGACATACAAGGAAGCGTCCGCGATCGTTGGGCGCGTGGCCGCGGCGTGCGATGCAATCGCGGGGCGCGTGGCCGCGAGCCTCGAAAAGCAAGTCGCGGAGAAGACGAGGAAGATGGAGAAGACGGGGTAGATCACGATGCGGCGCCGGGCTTTTCCACCCTCGGGAAAGACGGTTGCACCGAATCGATGAACGCGTTTTCCTCCGGAGATACATCCTTGACTCCCAACCAGATGCGGGCCGTCTTGACGTCTCCGAAGACGATCACGCTTTCCGGATAGTGGACGGCGAGATCCCACGAATGAGAATCCGCATAGGAAACGTAAATGGCGCATTTATGGGGAGTGGGAAGTCTCTTCATCCGTTTCCGTTTCTCGAGAACCGTCGAGATATTGTCTTTCGTCAACTGGACACACGCTCCGTCCCGGATCTCCAGAAGCTCGCTGAGCGGCGAAGCGATCCGCTCGTCGGTCGCGTGCGCGACTTCGAACTCGATGCATTCATCCGGCGCAAGAACACCGGTCGCGATGGCATGAATAAAGTGCCCGCCGCGAAAGACATCGTACTTGATCGGCATTTCATATACCTCCCTTCAATGAAGCGGGATTGACGGCCCGGCGGCCGGCCGGGTGCACGTATCTAATCTTTTCCTATAATAGATATTATATTTAATTTGGCAAGGGGTTTTCTACAAGAGTCGAAACTGCGGTATGCCGGTCTTCAGACAACGGGAGATGAATCGGTCTCGTCAGCGCCCCGGCCGAATCGTTTGAATCCATAATATACGAGACAGCCCAGGAGCAGGCCGACCACGAATCCCTGCTTCACGGCCATGGCGACCACTCCCACGAGGAGCGCGATAGAGATGTCGCGCAGGGAGTCCGCCTGGTCGCGGACGAACGTGAGCAGCTTGAGCGCCTCGAAGAGCAGGATGACGCCCAGGATGGGCTGAGGGAAGACCTTCAGGACTTCATGCAGCGGTCCGCTCAGAAACAATCCCAGCACCAGATAGAACGCGCCGTATATAATGACCGATCCGCCCGTGCGTGCGCCGAATGTGTAATGGCCCGCAAGCCCGCCGCAGCCGTGGCACGCCGGAACGCCTCCGAAAAACGGAACGAGCAGGTTCACGAACGAATACGTCAGCCCGATCTTGCGAACACCGACCCGCCGATCCGGGAAGAGGTCGCGGATCGTCTGGTCCGTGGCGATGACCGAGTTCGAAATGGAAAGCGGTATCTGCGGCAGGGCCAGCACTACGAATCCGGTCGCAATATCGGAAAGGTCTGGAACACGAAAGGACGGCAGCGTGATTCCGACGCCTTCCGCGATAGCGTCGAGATTCAGTCCGGTCGCAACCGCATAGGCCGCCCCGATCGCGACGACGAGCAGGCCCGGCGGAACGCGGCGATTGCCCCAGAGGACCAGCATCGCCAGCAACGCCGCGACGGCGAGCCCGTAGCCGGACCCTCCCATGGAAGGAATGTAATTCTTGAGGGCGAGCGACGCGAGCGAGAGCCCCAGCCCGAACTGGATGCCGCGCACCACGCACCGCGGGATCCACCGCGCCAGGAGCCCCAGACCCCCCGACAGGCTGAGGATGAGCATTACCAGGCCGATCGCCAGCCCTGCGCCGAAGAGGATGTTGCCCGCGATCTTCTGCGTGATGACGAGGACCGCCATCGCCTTGAGCGGCTGCATCGGCATGGGCAGTCCGTAAACGAAGCCCATGGTTATCTGCAGCAGGCCGAACATGAAGAACACGCTCGCGCCGTCCAGCCCGGCGGCGAGTATGATGCCGACGATCAGCGGCAGGTCGGTGCCGATATCGCCGAACGAGCCCGCCAGTTCATTGCGGTCGAAACGAATGCGGTTCGAATTCATGTATGTGTATGTTGTTGAGGTCAATTGCAGAAAACGGCCGCTCTATTCGGATAATTTCTTGCGAAGAGCGGGAGGTAAGGCCGCCTCGAGCGCCGGATATGTTTCAACGATCCGGAGAATATCCGCAAGGTCCTTTTGCCGTTTGCTCCTCCTGCGCTGCGAATCCATATAGGCCCATACTTTCCCTTGCATAACGTCTTCCAGCCCGGCGACCATCATCCTGTATCCCAGGACGTCGCGCTCTTCCGCGCCTGAGAGGAACTCCTGGTAGCGGGAATCGGTCTGGAGCTGAATGCGAAGGTCGGAACTTTCAACACTGAGATTCACACTGTGCTCGAATCGCTCGATGCGCATGCCCCGCCTTGCGGCCGATTCGCAGATGGCATCGATACTCTCAACCGCGGCTATGATATCCAGATCGAGGCTGACCACCGGTTCGACATAGGCATTCACGGCAAGGCCGCCGATCATGCAATACCTCGCATTCGTTTCGGCGACGATGTCGAGAAACGTCTGGATGATGTCGGATTTTCCGTGCGCCACGGAGTTCAAGAATTCCTTGCCGGTCATTTCATTTCCTCCTTCCACACGCAATCCGGCGGAGATGCTCCTCGAAGAGCACGATGTAGTTGTGCGCCCCTTCCGAGCGCCGGCGCAGCGCTTCCACCGCCGCGTCGTACACGAGCTTCGCGTTTGCCGGCGGAAACCGACCCGCGTCGTCGAGAAGCTCCCTCGGAATTTTCACATAACTCGGTTGTTCGTCGTTCAGCGTCCAGTGGCGGGCGAGCGCATGGAGGTCGCAGCTCCGCTCGCTCTTCGGAAGGCCGTCCTTGCCCTGCAAAAGATGGACGAGCTCGTGTGCGATCGTGTGGTACGAGAGGCTCGTAGGATTGAACCAGAGCTCGTCGCCGCCCGGCACCGCCATGCCGCTCGCCGCCCGCGTCAGCCCGACCCTGATGGATTTGTCGTCGAGCTCGGGGAAGAAGCGGCGCACGTAGGCGAGTTTCTTGAAGATGGCCTTCTGCGAACGGTGCC
>JACQXT010000122.1 GCA_016208665.1 Chitinivibrionia bacterium
ATGCCGATGCGTCGTTTCGGACAGGGGCTGGGACTTACGGCCACGCTTGGTACCGCCCAGATGGTATCCGGCTGGCGCTGTGGTGCGGGGCTCAGTTACCAGTACAACGGCAAATATGACCCGTATGAAAACGTGAGTGACTATGACCCGGGCGATGTGATCAGTGTCAATGCGGGATTCGATCGCCAGTTTAGCCGAACGATCGTGGCGTTGGAACTCGTGTTTTCTTCCTACGCAGCCGACAAGTTGGACGGTGATGAAGTGTTCAAGCAGTCAACGCAATTGTCGGCCGGGTTGGGTGTGACTCATGACACCGAGCGCCATCGGGTCAATGGATCGCTTGGCTACCTGGTCCGCGGGCGCAATGACCTCTTCACCGGTGACGACAGTCGCTTGAAGATCTACGGCAACGAATTTCGGGTCGGTGCCTCGTGGCTCGTCAAGCCGAGCGCGTCGATTGCCATTGGGCCCACGGTTGAGTTCCGGAGCATTGGGGCCAACGACCTCGATTTCGGCAGTTCGTCGGTCATACAGGTGGGGCTTCTGTCTGGTTTCGAGATGTCGGAGTCATTGTCCCTGGATGTCGGCGGCAGATACTACACGGGAACCGTTGACGGCGGCGACATTGACCTGACCGGTTTACAGTTAAACATCGGCATCGTGGCCCGTCGCTAGGAGGATATGAGAATGAAAAGAACATACTTGCTGGCAGCCCTCCTGGCCGCAATGTTGATTACTTCCGGTTGCTCTGAGCGACTGACCGATAGTTCCCAGAATCAGACGGCCGTTCGGCTTGATCTGAACATCACCTCCCCGGAATTGGCCGCGCAGATTGCGTCTTACCGCGTGGTTGTCACCGGGCCGGACATGGACAGTGTCATTGCTCCCCTGACGGTCGTGGACGGCCGGTATCTGGAGGGCGTGGTAGAGGTCCCGGCCGGCAGGAATCGGCGTTTCGCCGTGCAGGCCCTTGATGCCTCCGGAACAGTGCTGTATGAAGGCGTGACAATCACTGATGTCGCGGTCGGCGTCGATATCACGGTCACCGTCAATCTCTATCCCGATGTAGAAATGGTGCGGTTGTCACCGCGTTATACTTTGGCCGGCGCCGGCTCGACAGTGGCGCTGCAGTTTCGGGTCAGCAACGTCGTGGGTCTCTATGGTCTCTCGGCGAAGATTCGGTGGACCGGCGGCTCGATACAGCCGGACTCTGCCTACTTGCCGCCGGTTGGCACGAGCACGTGGATCGTTTTCCCCCGACTGGTGCTTGATTCCAGCTATCTGGCCGTGGGCGTGGTACAAACCGATCAGATGACGCCGATTGTCGACGAAAACGGCGACGGCATGCTGATGACTATCCTCGTGAGGACCTTCAACCCGGAAGTGGCTGTCGAAAGAAACACCCTAACCGTTGAAGTGACCGATCTGATGTACCTGACGGATTCTGGCACCACTATTGAGGAGTTGACAACCGATCACGCCGTCATTGATGTCAGTCCCGACCTGGACCAGACAGTCTCGTTTCCCGACCCGGCTCTAGAGAATCTGATCCGCATCTCTATCCACAAACCGACCGGGCCGATTCTGCTGATCGATGTCAATCAACTGGACACGCTGATTGGGATCAACCAGGGAATTGAGGATCTGACTGGACTGGAGTATCTGCAGGGGATGGAGTCCCTGATGTTGATCGCCGACAGCATCGCAGACATTTCACCTTTGGCGGGGTTGACGAACCTCGAACTCCTGTTCCTCACCGGTAATCAATTGAGCGACATCGGACCGCTCTCCAATCTCGCGCAACTCGTGTTTCTATCGCTGGGATCAAACCAGATCAGTGACTTGTCCCCGCTGAGTGGCTTGGGCAGTCTTGTGTTGCTGGAGCTGAATGACAATCTGATCGTCGACGTATCACCGCTGGCGGAGCTGGTCGCTCTGCAAGCGCTGGTAGTAAGCGAAAACGATATTAGCGACATCAGCTCGTTGGCCGGGTTGACGACGCTTCAGAATCTGGACCTCGACTACAATCAGATAAGTGACATCAGCGCTCTGTCAGGGTTGACCAACCTGGCGGTGATAGAGATCACCGACAACAACATCAGCGATCTCTCGCCGTTGGTCGGCAACAGTGGACTGAGTACGGGAGACGAAATCTACGTGCAGAACAACCCGCTTAGCAGCGTTTCCCTCTCGACCCACATCCCGGCGCTTCAGGCACGAGGAGCTTCGGTCTACTACCAGTAGTAACCAAGGATGGCAAGTGAAGCGGGAGTCGGCAAATACCGACTCCCGTTTACTATTTTAGCAGGATCATGCGGCGCGTCGTGAAGTTGTCCTTGTCGCATTGCAGCCGGTAGACATAAACGCCGCTGGCGGCAGAGCCGCCCGACCGATCAAGCCCATCCCAGACGACCTCGTGATGACCCGAGTTCATTCGACCATCAACCAGCGTGCTCACGGATTGCCCGAGCAGATTGAATATCTCCAAGTGAACCAGGGCGGCATCCGGCAAGAAGAAGCTGATCGTGGTGCTCGGATTGAAAGGGTTAGGATAGTTGCCGTAAAGCTCTATTCGATCCGGCATTGGGTCGACTGTCACTCCGAGCGAAGCCCCCAGCAGGTCGCGCAGTCGTTGTACGCCGCCCGACTCGGGGCACTCGATTGCCGCGGCCAGCATTTGCTGCCGAACCGAGGTCTCGATCTCCTCGACGGCCTGTGCAGCCTCCGCGGTCTCTTGCTTGGCCGCTGAATGCGTCAATAGCCAATTCTGACCGAGACCACAGATATCGTTGGCCTCAACTTGCCCGTTGCCGTCGGCGTCGGCATATACGACATTATAGGGACTCCACGAATAGAGACCGGCCCGAACGTGCGCCGGGGATTTGACAAATTGCAGATCGGGTGTTTCGCTGCGCGGCGGACCCTGGTTGCCCCAGTATCGCCCCATCGGCAGCAGATCGCGTTCATCCACGACGCCGTCGTTGTTGGCGTCACCCGGATACACATCGGCCCCTGTGCGAAGGGAGAACTGAAGGGCCGGGGAAAACGGCTTTCCTGCCAAGTCAAGAAGGTTGGAGTTAATTGTTACCGCGAGCGTGTCCAGCGGCGCCAGCGCCCCCGACGTGTGATCGACAACAACCACGTACTGCTCGGCGTCATAGGTCCGCCGAAGCGTCAACCCTCGGGAGCTGGTGGCAATGATCCCCGTCGGAACTGTCGCAGGATCAACGGCCTCATTGAACGTGATTGCGATCTGCTCGCTGGTCAGAAGGTCGCGCTGCACCGCCACCGGGTCAATGGAGGCGACACTCAGAGGTCGGTTGATCACGGAGATCATGAAGCTGTGGGAGACTTGCCGGAAGGAGTCGTCGCCAGTTAGTGCGACGGTGAAACTGCTGTCGACCTGGGTGTAGTCGGGAGTAAACTCTAGCGACCAGGTGGACGGACCGGTGCTGTTGAGTATCGCGCCGACCGGCTGGTGATTGAAGTCGAGCGATGTCGAGTAGCCGACGGGATTGGCCGGATCGATCATAGTAATTTCGCACGAATATGGATCACCCTCGCTGATTGTCGTGTCGTAGCAAACTATCACAAAGACCGGCGGCTGATTGATATCTATCAGGAGTGGGTACTCCACGAATTGGGACTCGTCGGAGGCCACTATCGAGACCGCAAATTGTCCGGAGGAGGCTGAAACCGGATCCCAGACGAGCAGTCCGGTGCCGTCGTCAGACGGCGTGAAGGTAGCTCCCGACGGCAGCGTGACGGCTGTCAGCGCAGGTCGTAGAAAGTGCCGATGGCAAGTCCGGTCACATCGACGTTCAAGCTGATCGTTGATGGCGCTGTTCCTTCGAGGGCGGAAGGAAACAGCCAGGCAGCGTTGTGCCTTGCCGTCCAAGACAGCACATTTCCCCCGCCGTTCGTAATCTGAATATCCTGTGGGGCCGGATTCCCGGCCATGTACTTCACGTCGAAATTGATCGGGGTCGGGGTAACCACAAAACTCAGTGCGGCACAGCCAACGTCGCGGGCGCCAATGCGCTTTCCACAGCTATTATTGGCCGGAGCACATCGCGAGTTGGCCGTGAGAGTATACAACCCGGCGGCCTGGTTGCAGAAGAGCGGATCAGCCGCGAAATTGCCGTTCTGGCCATAGCTGTTGGCCAGAGCCGGAGTCCAGTCACCGTCGACGTTGCCGAAAATGTCCGTACACGAAATGGGAATTAGAAGGCTGTCGTAGTGAGTGTATATAGCCCCCCCCGATTGAGCGAAAGCCAGGATGCAAGCATCGAAAACGGCTGTCTGGCTTGCCTTGGAGCCGTGGCGGTCTTTCGGATCCCCAGGCAAAGCCGGGATTTCGCTCTCCGAATAGATATGA
>JACQXT010000004.1 GCA_016208665.1 Chitinivibrionia bacterium
CCGCAATGGAGAGAACCCTGGCGTAGGCGGTCCTGAAGCGCTCGCTCTCGAAGAAGGCGGCCCACAGAGGGTGCATTGCGCCCTCCCCGGCATTTGCATCGGCTTCAGCCAGGCCGACGTATGACGGCAGGATCACGGCCTCCGGATCCCTGGAAAGAATGTAATCGCGCACCCTCGCCGCGCCTTCCGGGCTGCTTCCGGTCCCGTCCCTGCGGTAGGACGCATAGCGTATCCGGCTCACCGTTCGATCGGTCAATCCCAGCATATCGATGACGTCGAATCCGGAGTAGTACGCGAGCGCGCCGATCTCGTTCGAGGCGACGAGGCTTCCCGGGGGGAGCGCGCTCTTCATCAGCGATCCGAGCGCCCTGAGCGATCCTCCGTGCATCCAATCATGTGCGCACGGCTTGCTCCCGGCCAGGGCCATCTGCCCCGCGTTCGTCAGCATGAGCAGGACGCAGCAGGCGATCGCAACGCGCGATACGGCTTTCCTTACGGCAGGCGCCCGAGCCTCATGCAGGCCGAGCATGCCGGAGAGAGCGAGCGCGAAGTAAAAGGGGAACAGCGGGAGCATGAAACGGTCGAAGCGCAGCACATCCGTCCCGACATACACGATGAAAAACAGCTGCACGAAGACGAGAAACCACAGATAGAGCCATATCCGAAGCTTCCTGCGGTCGCCGGGAGGAACGAGCGCGAACGGAAGGAGCGCCAGAAACGCGCTCTTGATGAAGAAACGGAGCAGGTAGTAGGCCCCGTCGGCGACCGGAGCCATGTAGCCCGGAGAACATCCCCCTCCGTGAAAGCGGCCGCGCCGCGAGGGCTGCGAATAAAACCGAACCGCCGAGGTAGAGCAGGCCCTCGGGTCGCAGGAGAGCCACGGCGAGAAACGACCATGCGGCCAGCACCATTTGAACCTGGTTCTTTTCGATCATCCCCCTGATCTGAAGGTACGCCCCAAGTACGAGAAATAGAAGATACGCGGCGCTCTCGAGCCCTGAAGTCGCGTAGAACACGAACGGGAAGAAACACGAGGAGGCGCAGGCGAGCGCGAGGCCGAACAGTCGTCCGTCGGCGGCGAATCCAGAGCCGAAAAACGTTCCCACGCGGCGGAGCAACGCGAAGATCAGCGCCTGGGCGATGATCGAGGCGAGCATCGAAGCAGCCACGGCGGCGCCCACGATGTCGAGCCCGATCCTGCCGGCGCCCGCCAGGAACATCGTCCATAGAAAATTCGAAAATCCTTCGGTTCTTTCGCCCGCCGCGAACACCAGTCCGGTTCCCTCCGCCCAGTGCCGCGCATACGTGAAGCTGATGAACGCATCGTCCGGGATCCATCTGATGAACAGCATCTGAAGGGAGACGAACAGGAGCATCGGGGCGACTAATAGAAATCTCTTCATACTCCGTCTTCTCTTGGAGGCCGAGCGCGTAAAGGGCGGCCTATGGAGGATTCGAATAAATTCGGCGCGGCCGTGTAGAACGCAACGATAGCCCGCCCGGCGGATAGTGCGCGGGCGGCACGTAACCGAGTCGTTCTATGATATTTAGCCTTGTAGTCAGCGGAAGAAAGGCTGTACAATGACACCCGGCGCGCTCATTGCAATAGAGACCATGGAGGGTCGTGTGCGGGAACTGCAGAAGTCGGTGATCGAGCGTTGGAAGAACGGCGATAAAGAGGCGTTCGAGGAGATAGTCCGCCTCTACCGGACGGATGCATACCTGACGGCGCTCGGATTCGTGGGCAACGCCGATGACGCCCAGGATCTCTCCCAAGAAGCGTTCATACGGGTGTACCATGCACGGAAGTCGTTCGACGCCGACAGGCCGTTCTATCCCTGGTTCTACAAGATACTCAAGAATCACTGCCTCAACTTCATAAAGCGTTTCACGCGAAAGGCCGAAGATCTCTACTTCGAAGGCCAACCCGGCCAGGAACGCTTTGCGTCGGACAGGCCAACCGCTCTGGAAGCCCTTGAAACTGAGGAGCGGGAGGCTATTCTTCGCGCGGCCATCGGCCGCCTCTCCGAGGACCATAGAGAGATTATCGTCCTCAAGAATTTCAGAGGATATTCATACAAGGAGATCGCGGACATTCTCCAGGTTCCGATCGGGACCGTCATGTCCCGGCTGTACTACGCTCGAAAGATGCTCAAGGTGATCATTCATGACATTGAAACAACAGGACTTCATGACGCCCAGGCGGCGATGCCGAAGGGATACCCTTCCCCCGGGGAGGTGGTTTAAATGGTCTGCACGCGTTTCCAGAGCGACGGAATGAAGCTGCTCGACGGGGAAATGACCGGAGAGGAGAAGACGCTCTACGAAGATCATATCCGGGAATGTGAAGATTGCAGAAGAGAACTCGAGGACCTCGGACTCCTCGTGGAATGGACGAATCAATTGAGGCTCAAACTGCCGGATGACAGTTTCTGGGAAGCATACTGGGATGGTTTTTACCGGAAGGCCGAGCGCGGTACGGGCTTTATTCTCCTCATGGCCGGGATCGCCGGCCTGTGCCTGTTTGCGATCGCCAAAGCCGTGACATCCCCTGGATTTCTTACCTTTACGGGCATAACCATAACCGTTGCGCTGGCGGGGCTGCTCGTCGTATTTATATCGGTCGCCAGGGAGCGGTATCATGAACGGAAATACGATCCTTATAGGAAGGTGAAACGATGATTCTTGTCACGACGGATATCGTTGCCGGAAAGAGAATCAAACGGGTGCTCGGGCTCGTCCGCGGGAACTCCATACGCGCCCGGAATATCGGCAGAGATATTCTCGCCGAGTTCAAGAACATCACCGGCGGGGAGATCCATGAATACACGAAACTCATGGCGGAATCGAGGGAACAGAGCCTCGACCGGATGCGGCAGGAAGCCGCGGAGCTGGGTGCGAACGCGATTGTCTGTGTCCGCTTCGCCACCACCAGCATCATGAAAGGCGCTTCGGAACTTCTCGTCTATGGGACCGCCGTCGTCATCGAGGACGAATGACGTCACGCGCCGCGGTTTGCTGCGGCGCTTTCAGGAAGGATGCGCGCATGAGACTCGGTAACTGGGAAGTGACCCCCTGCCTCGCCGGGAAGTTCAAGCTCGACGGCGGCGCGATGTTCGGCGTCGTACCCAAGACGATCTGGTCGAAGCTTATACCCGCGGACGAGGACAACAGGATTCCGATGGCGTTGAGGACCCTCGTCATCAGGGGATACGGCAAGGCGGTCATCGTGGATTCGGGCGGCGGCGGAGGCTGGGATGAGAAACTCGAGAAGATCTATCAATTCGAGCGCGGGGAAGGCCTGAGCGGCTCTCTCGGCGCGTTGGGGCTGATCCCGGCCGACATTACGGATGTCATCGTCACGCACCTCCATTTCGATCACGGCGGCGGGCTCGTGACTCCGTCGGGAGACGGCTGGAGTCTTACCTTCCCGAACGCCGTTCACCACGTCCACGAGGACCAGTGGAAGCACGCTCTATCGCCGAATCCCAGAGACCGGGCGAGTTATTTTCGAGAGAGAATCGAGATTCTCGAACGCGAGAACGTCCTCGCAATGCATGACGCTGGCTGGAGCCTCGCGCCAGGCCTGGATATCCTGATCGTGAACGGCCATACGCCGGGGCAGCAGCTTGCAAAGGTTTCCGGAGGCGGAGAAACGGTTTGCTATTGCGCCGATCTCATTCCCACATCGGCCCACATTCCGATTCCATACGTGATGGCGTACGACTTGAATCCCGTCCTCGCCATGGAAGAGAAGGAGCGGTTTCTCGCATCCGCGGTGGCGGAGTCGTGGATCCTCTGTTTCGAACACGATCCGTTCAAGGAAGCGTGCCGGATCGCAAAGGAAGGCCGGGCCTACAAAGCCGGCGAAACGATCATGCTGTGAAACCGCTGAGAATCCAGCGGAGAGATGTTGAGCCTTTCCGTAAAAATCCGGATACGGCGTGTCCCCAAAGTTCTTGACTTTCCTTTCCGCATGTATAATCATATTCTGTAACGGTTAATCACTATCTTCTCCCAAGGGGGTTACGAGTGTTCAGGAAAATGGTTGTTATGGGTGTCGCGGTTCTGTTCCTTACCGGTTTCGTTGCGTTGCTCGCACATGGCGCCGCCGGTGCGCAATCGTGCAAGAAAGTGTGCACGGCTTCGGCCGCATTCTCGACAAACAAGAAGCACGAGTGCAAGACCCCGTGCGCGGAAGCGAGCAAGGCTGCGTGTTCGGCAACATGCAAGACGCCCTGCCAGAGTTCGGAGAGCTGTTGCCCGGGCGGCATGTGCGACGCCTGCCGCAAGAAAACGGCCGAGGCTATCAAGAAAGTGGCGACGGATCTGCCCTATCGCGAGTCCAAGCGGCTGGTGCTGACCGGAGAGTATGTGTGCGGGAAGTGCGGACTCGAAAAGATGGACAGCTGCCAGGGTTTCTTCAAGACGGCGCAGGGAGATCTCTACCCGCTGTTGAAAGGCACAGAGACCAAGATGATGGGCAAGATGGCGCACAAACAGGAAAAAAACAAGTTCGAGATCGTCGGCAAGGTCCGGATCGTGGACGGCGTGAAATACATCGAAGTGACGTCGGTTGCCGGGATGTAGTGTTGTTCCATCAGGCTCAGGTTATCGTATAAAAAGAGGAGGCCCCTCGTCGAGGAGCCTCCTCTTTTTATACGATCCCCCGGGCAGCCCCCGCCCCGCGCGCCTGAACCGCCGTCTAGCCGCGGGACTTCTTCTTCCCCGAACTTTGATTCGAACGCTGGTGGGGGGCTTGCGATTTGCCGCTCCCTGAGCCGCTCCCGGAGCCGTTCCTCTGCACGGCCTTCGGCTGCGATCCGGAAGGTGAGTTTCTCCTGATTTGCGTGCTTGATCTCGCTTTCGACGGCGTAGGCGTATTTCTCTTGCCGTCGGGCGCATACTGTTCGCGGGTTTTCGAACCGCCCTTGGGGGCTTCGGATTTTCTGTCGAGCGTGCGGTACGAGCGGGATTTGGCCGGTGCATCCGATCGGGCTTTTTCTTTCGGCACGTACGAGCTCGAAGAACGGGACTTGCTCCTCCGGTCGTTGAAGATATGCGTCTTGTCCCGCGGGATGAAGGATCTCGATCCATCGCCCGCCCTGTCCCTGTTCTTGATGGTCGATGTGGAACGATGATTCGCGTCCGTCCTCATCGATCTGGTCTTGCCGCGCGCGGCTCCGGCCTCGTAATACCTGTCGGGAGCGTTTCGATCGCCCTTGTATCGCACGGAATTGATCAACATGTCGGGGTCTCTGCCGGCATTGCGCGCGGTTGCCGCGAAAAGATCGCTCTTGTAGCGCGTATGGTGCGGACGGTAAGCCCGGTTGTAGTAGTCGCCGCAGTAGTAGTAGTTATGATGGCGCGGATAATAATGGCGGTACGGATCCCACCAGCTTCGGTAATGATATGGATACCCGAATCCCCAACCCCATGACCCCCAATCCCAGCCCCAGGCATAATAGAAACTGAAGCCGGAATACCCGGGATAGAAGGGATCCAATCCCCACCACGGATCCGCCCAGAGCGGCGCCCAATACCACGGATCGTACATGTAAAACGAGTAGAGCGACCGCGGCGAGTGGATATAGGAATCGTACGGATAGAAGGCGACGTACATGTTCGTTTCCGGCCCGTCCTCTTGCAGCGCCTCGATTTCGCCTTCGTCCTCGTCCTCGTCGTAATCCCCGCCGCGGGCGTCGAGCCGAGTGACTTCGAATCCTCTCTGCAGCGGGTACGCGAGATTCTCCGCCTGTTCGAGGGCGCCGTCGAACTCGTACGAGGTGCAGGGACGCGCGTACGGATCGTCCGTGCTCCGGTGGCATTCCGCGCAGGCATAGCGGGGATGCGTTACACGATCATTAATGTAGAAATAAGTGTAGGCGAGGGATACGCCGTCGAGCTGCCCGATATTCCTGACGAGCTCGCTCGCTATCGTATTGGCGGCCAGCAGCGGGTCGCCGTCGATCTTGAATTTCTTGTTCATCGGGAGGTCCTCGTTCTCCGCAAGAAACGAGAGTTCTTCCTCGCTGATATGGTCCCTGTCCGGTACGGCAAGAGCGAATATGAGTTCGATTCCCGTGGGGCCCGAAACAACCAGGCCGGCCTCATCGTAGTCCGGAAGCGCGTATTTCTTCCCGGCGAGGGATTTCTGCGACAGGGCGCCGTTCTGCGGATAGAGCAGGTGGACGTAGCCGTCCGTATCGATGTCGAAAATGATGACGTAGGCATCCTGTTCGGTTATGAAGGAGCAACGCACGTCTTCGCCCGGTCTGTATATCGATCCCGCGGGTTCGTCGAGCTTGATGCTCACGCCTCCCGTGGCGTAGACGTTCGGATTCGATCGAGTGACGGCGCCCGACGAGGCGGGGGTCGCAATAAAAACGGCGAGCAATACAGGCAATAGTCTTCTCATAATCGGATTCCCTCCTCAAACCTGGTCTTCCTCAGGGGAAACGCACACAGGGGGAACGTAAATTCTTTCATTTTTCAGCAAGACTTTGAGGAAGGCGGCCGCCCCTCCAGGTTATTCTCTAACTAACCGTAATGCCATGAAAACAAAAGGATTTCTTTCCGGCAGCGTCCGAGGGTTCCCGAATGTGCAGGATGCGAAGCGGTGTTCGCCGCCTTCAGGCATGCAGGGCGCGGCGGGGCCGGCGCCGGCCCGGCGGCCGCGACGCAATAAACTCTTGACGCCTTGGGGGCGCTTTTCTATGGTAGGGAACATTGTGGAAGCGAGGGGTATAATCGGTTGTCACTCCGTATTCTCTGAGCTTGCCGCTGGGGGCAGTTCCTGCTGCACATCGAACACGAAGGAGAAGAATCGCCCATGTACCCACAGTCCAGTGTGCCGTTTGCCGCGATCAGCCAGTCGATTCCGGCGCTGGTGACCGACTCAGGCCTCTTCGCGCAATTTATCCTATTGGTGCTGTTCATCATCTCGGTGATTTCTTGGGCCGTCATGTGGGATCGAGCGAGACTCTTCATGCGCCTGCGCCGGAAGGGGGCGGCGGCTCAGAAAGACCTGCAGGCAAAAGGATTGAAAGCGGTCATCGCGTCGGTCGAAAAATACATTCCCTCGGTCGAAGGTTCGGTCCTGTCCGAAACACGGAATTTTCTCCAGAACACTCCGTCCATGCGGGGATCGTCACCCGCCCTCGAAGGCGGCCGCATCGTGCAATCGCTCCGAAACAATCTCGAACGGAGGGCGACGGAGGAGATTTCGGAAATGGAGAAACACCTGGTGTTTCTCGCCACTACCACGAGCGTTTCTCCCTTTCTGGGACTCCTGGGCACAGTGTGGGGCATCATGAGCAGTTTTCTCAGCATGGGCGTGCACGGCACGGCGAGCCTTGAAGTGGTCGGGCCGGGAGTCGCGGAAGCCCTGATCACCACGATCGCCGGGCTCGCTGCGGCGATTCCGGCGCTGGTGGGATACAATATTCTCGGCCGTCACGTGCGGCGGCAGGAGACCAGGATCGACCTGTTCATCACCCGGATCGTCGACACCATCGACGTCGCGGCAACCGCGCGAAAGGCACCGGCAAGCGAGGCGGCGTATGAAAAGAACTCAGTATAGCTCGCTGTGCGAAATCAACATCACCTCCCTCGTAGACGTGATGATGGTGCTGCTGATCATTTTCATGCTCACGGCGCCGTTCATCCAGGCGGGCATCAAGGTGCAGCTCCCGAAAGCGAAGTCGACCGTCATCAAGGAGCAGGAAGGAGTGGTGGTGTCCATACAACAGGACGGGGAGGTGTTCCTCGACAACGTGCGCGTCCCGAAAGAGCGGCTGGCCGAAGAGTTCATCAAACTCAAAGTGTCCGGAGAGGAACGCGTATTCATCAGGGCGGACAAGGCCGTTCAATACGGAGTGGTGATGGATGTTATCGGCAACATCAAGGAAGTGGGGATCGACGAAGTGGGCATGATAACGGAGAAGAAATAACCACGAACCGCCGGACGCGACATGCGAAACGCCATACTCATATCTCTCGTATTTCATGTCAGCGTATATATCGCATCGACGCAGATTGTGGAATTCGCGCGCGTCAAGTATGTCCCGCGGCAGGTCTACTCGGTGAATCTGCTCAGCATGGAAGACATCGAGCGGATGATGCAGAGCAAGGGTGCGTCTCCCGCGCCGCAGCAGGCCGTGCAGGAACCGCCCGAGGAGGAGGAAAAGGCCCAGCCGCCCGTGGAGCCGCCGCCGGAATCGAAGAAGAAGGCCGATACAAAGATGGAACGCTCCGCAAAGAAGAAGCAGGTTCCCTCGTCCGAAGTCAGGAACGGAGGAACCGGCGCGGCGAAGGGCGGGACGGGTACGGGAACAGGTTCGAAGCAGGGGGGCGCGACGGGGGACATGAACCTCGACGTCTCCGACTTTCCGTTCGGGTACTACCTCGTTACGATCCGGAGAAAGATCGCGGGCAGCTGGAGCGTTCCGCAGGCGCAGGCCGGCGAGGAGATTTTCTGCCGGGTTTATTTCAGGATTGCGCGAGACGGCCGGATCATCTCGCCCGATATCGAGAAATCGTCGGGCTCCTTCATGTTCGATCAGTCGGCTCTGCGGGCCGTGATGCAGGCTTCCCCCTTGCCGCCGTTGCCCGGAGGATTCGGGGATGAATATCTGGGCGTTCACTTCAGCTTCGCATACGAGGAGAATTAGCGTGATTTCGCTGCTTGTGCTTGTGCTGCTCTGCGTGTGGTCGGGCGCGAACGCCCAGACCGAGGTCGAACTCGGAATCAAATCAACGTCCGCCAGCAAGATCCCGCTCTGGATGGAATCGTTCAGGTACGGCGACCAGGGATCGAAACACGTGTCCCAGCAGATGGATCAGCTGGTGTATTCCGATCTCGAGTTCTCGGGCCTGTTCGCGATCGCCCGCGGGCGCCCCAATCCGGGCGGCAGCGGCGGCGGCGGACTCGAAGTGGTGGTGCGGGGATCGGTAACTCCCGACGGCGGGCGGTATCTGTTCGAGGGACGGGTGATCGACGCGGCCAGCGGGCATCTGATCGGCGGGAAGCGGTATCCGGTAACGGACAAGACGGTCAGGAAGATCGCGCACCATTTTTCCGATGAAATCATCCTCATGTTGACCGGAGAGCGGGGCGTCGCCGGCACGAAGATCCTCTTCGTGCGGACGGGGGGCGGCAAGTGGGAGCTTGTGATGTCGGATTACGACGGCTATGAGCCGCGGGCGCTGTTGCGCTTGAGCCTGCCGATCCTCAATCCCCGATGGGTGGACGGACGCGAGGCGCTGGCCTACACCGGATTCCTTCACGGGAAACCGGATCTGTTCCTGAGGCGTCTCGACGAGTCCGCCTCGAAGCCGATCGCGACCTATAAAGGCCTCAACTACTCGATCGACTGGTCCCAGCGGCGAAAAGAGCTGCTGGCGACCTTGAGCAAGGACGGAAATCCGGAGCTCTACATCATGGACAGGAAAGGAACGATCAAGAACCGGCTCACCCACAGCCGCTCGATCGACTGCAATCCCACGTGGTCTCCGAACGGACGGGAAGTGATATTCACCTCCGATCGCTCCGGCGGCCCGCAGCTTTACCGCATGGAAGGAGACGGCAGCAACGTCCGCCGGCTCACCTTCCAGGGCAATTACAACTCCTCGGCCGCGTGGTCTCCCAAGGGGGATTGGGTGGCATTCGCATCGCGCATCAACGGCATCTTCCAGCTCTGCCTCATCAAGCCCGACGGCACCGGCATGCACGCGCTCACCGACGAGCCGTGGAACCACGATACCCCCCGCTGGGCGCCGGACGGAAGGCACCTGATCTATGCGGAGGACAGGAGTCCAGAAAGCACAATATCAATTATTGACATTTACACCAAAGGTAAGAGAATATTGTCGAAGGGGAAGCATCCCGACTGGTCCCCCGAATAACGCACGGGATTTTTGATTTTGGCAACTTAAACCACGTGGAGGTGTCGTCGATGGTTCGTACCAGATTTCTTGCAGTTCTGTTTCTCTCGCTCATGCTCGCGCTTACGTTCGCATGCGCCAAGAAGAAAACGATAGCGCCGGCGTCCGAAGAGAAGCCGGTTGTGGAAGAAGTGGCCGAGGAAGCGCCGGTGCGAAGACATCTTCTTCGATTATGATAAGTACACCCTGAAGCCGGAAGCGAAAGCGACGCTTGAAATGAACGCGAAAGCGTTGAAAAACCAGACATCCGCTCCGATCACCATCGAAGGACACTGCGACGAACGCGGCACGGAAGATTATAATATGGCGCTCGGCGAGAAGAGGGCGAAAGCGGCCATGGACTATCTCGTTTCCTTGGGCGTGTCGGCAAGCAGATTCACCATTATCAGTTACGGCGAATCGCGTCCGTTCGAGCCGGGCCACAGCGAAGCCGCCTGGGCGAAGAACAGGCGGGCGCATTTCGCCGCGAAGTAGTCTCATATGCGCCACATACCCGGTATAGCTATGCGATTATGCGCGGTTGCTCTTGCGGCGGCCGCGCTTGCCGGGTGCTACGGGACTAAAATCCTGAAAGCGCCCATCAACTCCGACCTCAGCGCAAAACGGCTCGATACGCTTCAGACGCAGCAGGAGATGATGCTGAGCACGCTGGAACGCCTCGGCGAAGAGCTGCGGATCGAACGCGAGGAACGGATGGCTGCGAGTGCGGGATACGCTTCGCGATTGTCTCAGATCGAGGAAGCGCTCGATGTGTTATCGAGCAAGATTGACGACAGTCTTCAACTGATGCAGCAGATGCGCACTCGCAGCCCGTCCGCCGCTTCTCCGCGGCCGAGCGGCGGGACGGCGGCGGGAACCTCGGCGGGGGACAGCGCTCGCACCGCCGCTCCGGGAGGGGAGGATGACGAAGAAGCGCTGTTTCGTTCGTCGTCCATGGATCTCACGCTCGGCAATTACACGCTGGCCATGCAGGGATTCAAAAACTACATTGCCCGCTACCCCAACGGCGTTCACCTGGATGAGGTCCATTACTCCCTGGGCGAATGCCAATACGCCTCGGAGCAGTATCTGGAAGCGGCCGGCGAATATCAGCTGGTTATCAATGAATTCCCGCAATCGAGATTGGCCCCGGCGGCCTACCTGAAAACCGGCCTGTGTTATGCGAAGCTGGATGAGCCCGGCCTCGCCGAGAAATCGTTCCGGGAGTTGATTTCCCTGTATCCGCATTCGGAGGAGGCCCAACACGCACGGGCGGCGCTCGAGGACCTAGGAGGGTAGCGGACAAACGGCGCGGTGGATATTCTCATCTCCCACATTGTGTTCATTCTCATCCTGCTCTGCTTCTCCGCTTTTTTTTCAGGCTCCGAAGCCGCGCTGTTTTCTTTGTCCAGGGCTCAAACGAGGCGGATGGCGGATTCGGGAACGGCCGGAAAGCTCGTTGCGCGCATGCTTGCCCGCCCGCGCGAGCTGCTCATCACGATTCTTCTCGGCAATCTGCTGGTCAACGTCCTCGCGACGAGCATGGCGACCGCCCTCTCGATCGAGGTATTTGGAGACAAGGGGGTCGGATACGCTTTTCTCGCGATGTCCGCCGTCGTGATCGCATTCGGAGAAATATTTCCGAAAGTGATTGCATTGCACAAGGCGGAGGCGGTCTCCAAAGCCGTTGTTTTTCCCCTCCGGTTCTTCCACGGCCTGTTCATGCCGCTATGGTTCTTGCTTGCGCGCATCGCCGACGGCGCGGTGTCGGCGATTAAACGGCGCCTGGGACACCATAAGAAGGTATTCTCCTCCGACGAACTTCTCACCGCCGTCAACATCGGACTGCGCGAAGGCGATCTCGACGAATTCGAGCACGGAGTGCTCTCCAATATCCTCTCGTTCAGGGAGACGGTGGTGCGCGAGATCATGACTCCGTCGATCGACGTATTCTCCCTTCCCCTTACGATGAGCCGGGAGGAGCTGGCGGACAGCATACGGAAAAACACATTTTCCCGCATTCCCCTCTACGGGGACACGGCCGACGATATCAGGGGCATTCTTCATGTAAAGGATCTCATGAGAATCCTTCATGCGCCCGCCGACGCCGATATCGGGCCGTTTCTCAGGCACCCGTTCTATATCCCCGAGTCGGCCAGGATTTCGGAGCTGTTCAAGGAT
>JACQXT010000076.1:0-10131 GCA_016208665.1 Chitinivibrionia bacterium
CATCGCCGCCACCAACCGCGACCTGCCCATGATGATCGAACGCGGCGAGTTCCGCCGCGACCTGTTCTACCGCCTCAACGTGCTGGTGATCCCCGTGCCGCCGCTGCGCGAACGGCGCGACGACATCCCCGCGTTGTGCGAACATTTTTTGGCGAAGTACTGCGCCGAAAACCGCCTGTCGCCCAAAAAACTTGGGCCGGACGCGCTGGCGCTGTTCATGGGCCACCCGTGGCCCGGCAACGTGCGGGAGTTGGAGAACACCATTGAGCGCGCGGTGGTCATGTGCGACGGCGACACGGTCACCGCCCGCCACCTGCCGCCGGGTTTTTCCGCCGCGCCCGCCGCGCTTCACGCCAGCGGCAACGGCGGCGACGTCCACATCACCGCTCCGCTGGAGGAGATGGTCAACGACTTCGAGCGGCGCATCATCCTTAAGGCGCTGGAGGACAACGACTGGCGCCAGAACCGCGCGGCGGACGCCCTAGGCGTCACCGAGCGCAGCATCTGGTACAAGATCAAGAAGCTGGGGATCGGCGTGACCGACGATGAGATTCGTTACTTCCTGCAGAATACGCCGCCGGCGGAGATTCAGCAGTATTTCCTGGACAAGAACGGCAATTTCGACTTCCAGGCATACCAGACCGCCCTCAACAATCCCGAGATCGATTGGTCGAACCTCGAGAACCTCGCGAGGGAACGGATCCCCCTGCAGAAGCTCCAGACATACCTTCAAAACATGGTGCACGTGAGCACCGCGGAAGTCAGACGCGCCTACGAGGAACAGAACACGAGACTCTCCGCAGCGTACGTCGAATTTCCGAGCAGGGCGAGCGACATCGGCGACTACGTTCCCGCGCCCGCCGACGTTCAATCCTACTATAACGAACACAAAGACGCGTACTCGGAGCCGGAGAAGGCGCGCCTCGAAATCGCCGCCATCGATATTCGGCCGACGGCGCGCGACATCGAATCGACCCGCTATAAGCTCGACCTGGTGCGGGAGCAGCTTCTCGCGGGCGAAGATTTTTCCGCGCTGGCGAAGAGCTACTCGGAAGCTCCGACGGCGGCATCGGGAGGAGAAACCGGTTTCATCAAGGCCGGCCAGCGCGATCAGGCGTACGTCGACGCCCTCCGTACGCTCGAGCCGGGCGCCATAAGCCCGCTCATCAAGACGAATACCGGATTCTATCTCGTTAAGCTGGTCGAAAAGAAATCCTCGCCCGAGGGAGGAGAGGAATTCAGCGGGCTGGAAATTTTCATGAAGATATCGCCCGGATTCGAAACGGCGGACTCCCTGCAGTCGGTGGCGGCACGTATTCTGACCAAGGCTCAGGAAGCGGGGCTGGCGAGCGCCGCCGCGGAATCCAATATCCCGCTGGCAACGCCGAAGCCGTTCATGAAGAACTATCCGATCGACGGAATCGGATTCGCGCCGAAACTCAGCGATTTCGCATTCTCGAGCAAAGCCGGAACCCTGAGCGCAGTGCTCAGGGACGAGACGCATTTCTTCGTCGCACGCCTGGCGGAACGCATCCCCGCCTCGGTCAAACCGCTCGAAGAAGTGAAAGACGCCGTATCCCGCGAATTGGCGGAGAACAAGAAACGCGAGATAGCAAGGGAAAAGGCGCTTTCATTCTATCGCGAGGCAAAGGGAGGAGACTTCAACAGCGTCGCCGCGAAATACGGCATGGAAGCCAGGCAGCTGGCCGATTTCCATGTGAGCGACAACCTCGAAACCTTCGGAACGAACAGCATCGTGGCGACGGCCGCATTCTCCGTCAACGACATCACCCCTCCCGTGGAGAGCCGGGGATCCTACTTCGTGTTAAAGCTCCTCTCGCGCCAACCGTTCGATGCCGACGACTACCAGAAAAAAATGGCTTCGATCGGCGCGAGGCTGTACCAGGATAAGGTGCAGAAGTACGTCGCCTACTGGTATGAGCAGATGGAGAAGAAAAGCAAGGTGGAGGATTTCCGCCAGCAGCTCTAAGCGCAGCGCGCGTGCGAGTCGCATCCTTATTCTCCGCCGCGATCAGCAGCGTGAAGCCGCCCCGAGAGCCACGGTGCGCGGATGGACTCGTCACATCGGGTTTCAGCCCTTCAGATCCTTGTCGGCTTTGTCATTGCCGTCGGTGTCCTGGGGTATTTCCTTCTGCACATCCTTGGCGGCCTTCTTGAACTTCTGTATCGACTTGCCCAGGGCCTCGGCGACTTCAGGCAGCTTGCGGGGCCCGAAGATAATCAAGACTATGAAGAATATGATCAGAAGTTCCGACCAGCCGAGCGGTCCTATCAACGCATATGGATGCATGTGCATCCCTCCTTGTTACCAATACCATCGCAATAGCAGAAAAACGACAAAGATGCCTATGAGGCTCATCAGGTTCACCCGGAGCGAGAACCCGAAGGTAAGACTGAACACAACCAGATTAACATGAACCGGGCCGACTTGCAGGTCGGTCGCATTGACAAATACGTCCCTGATCACCTTCCCCTCGGGAAGCAGAATGCCGATCACCTCGCCGGCGACCGTTCCGACAACGATGCCCAGGAACAATATCAATGTCACGATAGCGATCGACCGTCTCCGCGGGGCCACACGATCCTCCTTACCAGCCGACGTGTACAATCGAAAACAACAAATAAGAGTACAATACCGTCATGGTCGGCGCAATCCCGAATCGGCGCTCAAACCCAGATTCAATGCGCGATAATCCTCTCCGAGAACCAGCGTCGCATCGACCAGCGGCTCTTCTTGCAGCTGTTCGATAATATTCGTGCAATTGAGGTACTCGCCGAGCAATGCGATCTGGGGATTGGAGTTCCTGGCGAGGAGAACGGACTGGGCGTATATCTTATTCGTATTCCCCACTTTGAATACGTCGATTCCCATGTTTCTCAACCCGTCCGCCGCCCTGCCCGCCAGACCCTGCGTCCCGACGCCGTTCAGAACTCCCCGCGCCGTTTTCGCCGTCGTCGTGCTTCCAAAACAAACCATAGGTCACAGAAGCGGCGCAGAGAGCCAGCGCCAGGGCGGTCAGGAGCAGCAGCGTTCGCTGGATGAAACTCCCCCCGCGCCCTTTTTGTTTCTTCCGTTTCTTTCCCCGTTTCATCGATCCCTCCGAAATCGCCGGCTACTCGAAACTCTCGTGCAGCCTCTCATAGGTCTCGACAAGATCCTCCGAAATAACCCGAACCTCGCCGATGACGGTTTCAAAATTGGTGTCTCCCTGCCACCGCGGCACCAGGTGAACGTGCAGGTGCCCCTCGATCCCGGCTCCGGCGCTTTTTCCGAGGTTGGCGCCGATGTTGATGCCGTCGGGATTATACGCCGCGCGAACCGCCCGCTCCGTTCGCGCGAGCATCGACATCAGTTCGATATTCTCCTCGTCGGTCAGGTCGGCAATCCGCTCCACGTGCCGGCTGCAGACGACCATGACGTGGCCGCTCGTGTAGGGGTAAATATTGACCACCACGTACCAGTGTTTGCCTTTGTAAATGATCCACGAATCGATCGTTGCATCCTTGCCCGCCAATCCGCAGAAGAGACACTCGTCGGTTCTGTTGCTTCGCAAGTATTCCGACCTCCATGGCGCGTAGACTCGTTTCACCGGGGTTTCCTCTCGAGATAATCGGCGACGCGCTCCAGCTCGGCTGCGGTGTTCACTCCCGCGACCTCCATCGGATCATCGACGCAGAAGGCCGCAACCGGTTGCTTCCGCCGCTGCAGGATCCCGATGACGTCGGTCAGATAGTATTCGCGCTGGGCGTTTTCGCTTCCGACATCCTTCAGTGTCTCAAAAAGAGAATGTTTGTCAAAGCAAAACAATCCTGAATTCACTTCGCCGATGCTCTTTTCTTCGGGGCCCGCGTCCTTCTCCTCCACGATCCTCAGGAGGGCACCCTCCGCATTCTTAATAATCCGGCCGTATCCGTGGTGCCCGGCTTCAGTCCGGGAACGTCGCCGTTCATGACGACGACGGTGCCTTCGAAATCCTCCAGGGCCCGCTCGCACTGCATTACGGCATGTCCGGTTCCCAGCAGTTCTTTCTGCAGTACGAACTCCACGGCCTTTCCCTTGCAGGCATTCATGACTTCGGCCGCCTTGAAACACACTACCACGCATATTCTCTCGGGCCGAACCGCTTGAACGGCGTCGATGACATAATCGATGAGATGCCGTCCGCCGGCCCGGTGAAGCACCTTCGGGATATCGGACTTCATCCGCTTACCCTGCCCCGCTGCGAGGACTATGGCGGCATGCGCTTTTTGCATAGTGTCTTACTTCCCGTGCCGAGTATACCGTCGGATCACTCTCGGTAACAAAAGGGTTCGGCCCGCTAGAACAGCATCGTTTCTCGTACGCCGTCCCGAACCTCGAGCACGATGTTGTCGATCAACCTGGTCGATCCGATCCTGGCGGCTGCTGCGAGAAGGACTCTGCCGGCGACAGGATCGGTGGGAGAAAGATCCTCGGCATTCAGGAGTTCGACATACTCCGTCCCGAGAATTCCCGCACCCGTCAAATACCGGCGCACGGATTCGGTGATCGCGCGCGCCTCCCGTTCCCCCGACTCGAGGAGCGCTTTCCCGTGGCGCAGCCCCGCGTAAAGCCCCGCCGCCGCGGCCCGATCCTCCTTCGACAGGTACCGGTTTCTCGAACTGACTGCCAGACCGTCCGGCTCGCGCACGGTGGGGCACAGGAGGATGGCGACCGGCATATTGAGCTGCCTGGCCATCTCCCTGATGATGATCGCCTGTTGGGCGTCCTTCTGGCCGAATACGGCAACGTGCGGTTCCACGATATGGAACAGCTTCGCCACGACCGTTGCGACGCCTCTGAAGTGCCCCGCTCTGTGTTTCCCGCACAGAACGTCCGCCAAACAGCCGGCTTCGACCCACACGCGCTGCTCGCGCTCGTACATTTCTCGAACGGACGGGAGGAACACGGCGTCGCATCCCCATTGAAGGAGACCGGCCGTATCCTCTTCCACCGGCCGGGGATACGCGTCGAAGTCCTCGGCCGGGCCGAATTGCGTGGGATTGACGAAAATGGAGGAGACGAGGATGCCCCCCTCGCGCCGGGCAATATCAATACATGCCTTGTGACCCGCGTGCAGGGCCCCCATGGTCGGAACGAACGATACCTTCGATCCCCGTTTCCGCCCGGCGGCGAGGTACGTCCTGAGCTCGGAGATCGTCTGGAAAGACTTCATTGCAGCCTACGATGTATCGCCCGAGTAGCTGTGGTCTTCGTCGGGGAATTTCCCGTCCTTCACTTCCCGTATGTACTCCGAAATCGCACGCGTGATGACGGCGCCGAGTTCCGCATAGCGTTTGACGAACCGGGGAGCGAACTCATCCAGCGTTCCGAGAAGATCGTTGATCACGAGAACCTGGCCGCCGCAATGCACGCCGGCTCCGATGCCTATGGTCGGAATGGAGAGTGATTCCGTTATCTTCCGTGCAAGTTGCCAGGGAATGCCTTCCAATACCATGCTGAAGCAGCCGATCTCTTCCAGGAACCGGGCTTCCTCGAATAGCTTGTCTGCGCTTTTCTGGTCCTTGCCCTGCACCCGGTATCCGCCGAACTGATGAAGCGACTGCGGAGTCAGGCCGATGTGCCCCATCACGGGGATATCCGCGTCGAGAATAGCTTTGATGACGGGCCCCATGCGCCGGCCGCCCTCGAGCTTGACGGCCTCCGCCCCGCCTTCTTTGACCAGCCTCCCCGCATTTCTGACGGCGTCTTCGACGCTCGCCTGGTAGCTCATAAACGGCAGGTCTCCAACGAGAAACGGCCGAAGCTTGGCGCGCGAAACGGCTTTAAGGTGGTGAATGACCTCTTCGATCGTCACGGGAAGCGTGTTTTCATACCCCAAGACGACCATTCCGAGGCTGTCGCCCACCAGCACCATGTCAACGCCCGCCCGATCCTCGAGAACGGCCGTTTGATAGTCGTACGCGGTGAGCATCGCAATCTTCTCGCCCCGCTTCTTCATGTCGAGGAGGCTGCGAATGGTTATCTTATCCCGCTTGGTCACTTCTGCTCCCAGGACGGCACATAGTATTCCGTGCCGCCGACCGGTTCGGAGATCCGTTTCACGAGATCCTGGAATTGCCGTTCATCGCCGACGAAATCCATGGCGTCGGTATTCACGACCAGGAGCGGAGCCTCCGAATAATTGAAGAAAAAATGGTTGAAACCTTCGTTCAGTACGTTCAGGTAATCGCGGGAGATGGTCCTTTCGAACGATTTTCCTCGCAGGCGGATCCGCTCGAAGAGGACGTCGCTGGACGCCTGGAGATAGATCACCAGATCGGACTTGATGCTCTTGTGATGCAGTTCGGAGGCGATCCGTTCGTACAAGACGAGTTCGTCGTCGCTCAGGTTCACATTCGCGAAGATGCTGTCGCGGGCGAAAATATAGTCTATCACGGTGAGGTCGTCGAAGAGATCCTTCTGGGCGAGCGATAACTGCTGGCGGTAGCGGTTCAGCAGGAACACGAGCTGCGTCTGGAACGCGAATGCGCCCATATCCTCATAGAAGCGGTCGAGGAAGGGATTATCGTCCACGCGCTCCTCGACGAGACGGCCGCCCAGTTTCTTCACGAGCATCCGGGCCAGCGACGTCTTCCCGACGCCGATATTTCCTTCGACGGCGATGATGGAGATGTTGTTGGCGGCAAGCGCATGTTCTGAGACTCACGAGCTCGACGCCCCGGGAATCTCCGATTTCGCGGAACAACTCGGCGCCGAACCTTCCCCGGATGGGGCACCGGTACTCCGGAGCTATCTCGAGAAGCGGCACAAGAACGAACGCACGCGCGTGATACCGGGGATGAGGGATGATCAGGCCATCGCTCGTGATTTGCGCGTCCCCCAGGGACACGATGTCTATGTCGATCGGGCGGGGCTCGTTCCGGGTGCCGGTTCTGCCCATGCGTGCTTCAATTGCCTGTACCTGCTTTAACAAATCCGGGGGAGAAAGTAAAGTTCTAACTTCAGCCGCCATGTTGATGAAATGCCGCTGCTCGGGGCATTCGAACGGCGCCGTCTCGTAGAGAGAGCTGTGCGCGACCACCCGTATGCCTGCGGAACAATCCAGCATGCGAACCGCGCGCAGGACGTTCGCCTCCCGCTCGCCGACATTCGATCCGATGCTCAGGAAACCGGTTTTCACTTCAGATAGCCGCTTCTCTCGTGATCACTACCTCGACATAGGCGAGGTTGTTCGGGAACGGGAGATTCGACTTGCGCAAGGCGACGACAACCTTCGACACGGGGAAGCTGTTCAGCAGGGCGTACGAGATGTCCTCCCCGAGGGACTCGAGCAGACGGTGCTTCTTGAACGCCGCGACTTCGCTCACCTTGGCGTATACGGATTCATAGTTAATGGTGTCTTTAAGAGAATCGCTCTGGCAGGCGGCTTTCAAGTCGGTATGCAGCTCCAGATCGATGTGGATTTTCTGGCCGACTTCGCGCTCGGCGGGCGACACCCCGTAGAAACCGAACACGGTGATGCCCTGCAATCGAATGATATCACTCACCACGATCTCCTTTTGCAGATTCGGTTCGCTGCGCCTCGCGAACGACCGCCTGCATGCGTTCGCCGGCCTCCACGAGCCGTTCGGGAGGGCACGTGAGGGCGATCCGGAAGAACCGGTCGCCTCCTGCGCCGAATCCGATTCCCGGCGTGACCAGGACATCGGCCGTTTCGAGCAGCATAAGGGCGAATTCCATGGACGTCCACGGCGAAGGAACTTCCACCCATGCATAAAAGGTCGCGCGCGGATGAAAACACTTGAAGCCCGTGCGTTCCAGCATCGTCCGGACCGCATCCCGCCGCTCCCTGAACCGATCCCGCACTTCCCTCGTGAATGCGTCCGCGTCCTCGTTCAACGTCAGCGCTATGGCTTCCTGAACGGCTCCGAACACACCGGAATCCACGTTCGCCTTGAGGTGGGAGAGCGCCTCGATCACTTCGCTGTTGCCGACCGCGAAACCTGCCCGCCAACCCGTTATGCACAGCATTTTGGAGAACGAGAAGAACTCGATCATCGGCCGGTCGAGCGCTCCCTCGATCGCCGAGAGCACCGGCGGGCGTTCTTCGAAATATATATCCGCATATGCGGCGTCGTTCGCCGTGATGATGCCGTGGCGCTCCATGACATCGAGCGCTTCACGGAAAAAAACCTCCCCGGCGACGGCGCTCGTCGGATTGTTCGGGTAATTAAGGTAACAAAGTCTTGCTGCGCCGAGGTCCGATTCGGATTGCGAATCGAAGCGCGGAAGGAATCCGTGTTTCTCCTCCAACGGAAGCGGAACGGGGCGGCAGCCGGCGAACAGCGCCGATGAATGGTAGACCGGATAGCCCGGATCGGGAACGAGCACGGCATCCCCGGGATTGCACACCGCCAGAGGAAGATGCGCAATGCCCTCCTTCGAGCCGATGAGAACGAGAATGTGCTCATCCTCCGGGCTGACCGCGTATTGCCGCTCGAGGTACCTGCGAATGGCCTCCTTGAGCGACGGGAGTCCCCGTTGCGGCGGATAGCGATGATGGTTTTTGTTCCGGAGCGCCTCCCCGAGGCGCCGCGTAAGGGATGCCGGCGGGAGCAAGTCGGGATCGCCTATGCCCAGGTTGATGACGTCTCTTCCCGAGGACACGGCCCGCCGGTACCTGTTCTCCAAATCTTCAAACAGGTACGGCGGAAGTGCGAGCAGCCTTTTCGATTTCATGTATTGTCAATCAAACAAACCGGAAAGGTTCATCTTGAGAACGCCGGGAGTGTCATTGAAAAACACCGGAGCGTACGTCTCCGCGTTTGACTTCCATACGGCGCGGAGTGAGCATACCGTCCGGTAATCCGCGATGCCCCTGGCAAGAACCTTCGGAGTCACCTTGAGGGCTCCCGTAACGTCGGCCGAACTGCCGACATCGATCAATTCAAACCACGTGCTGCCCAGCCTCTTGATGTTGTAGAGTATGAGGCCGTCGCCGTCTATCCAAGCGAGATCGTCGATGGCATCGCTCGGGAGCGACGCATGCAGGACCTGCGCGGTGCGGGTCAGATCCACCGAGTAAATCGTGTAGCCCGTGGAAACCGCGAGTTTGGTTCCGTCGCTCGACCAGGCCATGCCGGTCACGGTGCCGCTTAATCCCTGGACGGCGTCACTCGTTCCGTTTGTCCCCACCAGGCGGAGCTTCTTATCCGCGCCGACGATGGCCAGAAACGGGTGAGCATCGACGGGATTCCACGCCATGAGCGGCTTCGTCGGCGGAGAACCCGATGCGAGAAGCCCTCCGGTCGAGCTCATCTTCACGAGGTGGGCGGCCAGCGTATCCACGGTCCCCCCGCTGACAGGAAATGCGAAGAGCTCCCAGCCTGATATCCCGTTCCTGTTTGAAATGAAGGTCAGGTACCCGCCGTCGCTCGAGAAGGAGGGGAAAAAATCGCTGCTGCCGGTCACGAGCCTCGTCGTCTGAAATGTATTCGTATTGTATACATTCACATTGAACGTATCGACTCCCCCTTGCTCCGGAGGCGCGACGGATGCTTTGAATGCCTGGAAGGCGACTAAGGCGCCGTCGGGCGAGATTGAAGGATTCGTGTACTGGTTGCGCCGCCTGTTGGCATCGGCTGCTTCGTCGTTGGTGATCACGGTCTGCGTGCCCGCCGGAAGAGCGTCGATGACGATGTGGTAGGGATTCTTGTCGAAAATCTCGGAAATATCCTCGTATGAGTGCGCGGCGAATGCGAGGTTCGTGCTGAACACGTACCCCAGCCCGGGCATCGCCGAGGTAATGGCCTGATCTGACCCATTCTGCCAGCGTCTGATCGTGAAGCCTTGAAACGCCTCGCTTGTCGTCGCATTGGCGGAATACAGATAATAGAACGCGTTCTGCCCGGGTATCAGATGCAACTCGCCCCCAAACGAAGGAACGACGGTCGCGGAGTTCGTCACGAACACATCTTCCGACCGGCTCTTGGTCGAGACGCTGTTGGCTACGGTGACCGATACCTGATATACCTTGGAAATATCGGGAGCGATCCACCGAACGAGCGACTTCTGATTGTCGAGCAGATCGCCCGCCTCGACGCTCCAGGAATACGTCGGAAAGTCGC
>JACQXT010000076.1:10184-10750 GCA_016208665.1 Chitinivibrionia bacterium
CGATATTCGGCGAATTGCTCGTCACAACCGCCGATATGACAACGGTATCTCCAGGAGCCGGGGCTTTGGGAGTGATGATGATTTCATCGATCGCCAGCGGCGTCTTATCCAGGGTCCCCTCGTCGGCCGGATTATCCTCGCATCCTCCGGCGGCCAGCATCACAAGAACGCACCATGCAATCAAACAGCGTACGGCGACCAAAGAAGTCCTTCTCGTTTTCAAGGGGAAACCTCCAATGACTCAATCCGATTAACCACCGATACTCTCAAGCCACACTATATCAAATGGATATATCTCTGAGTGGGGTGTTGTAAGAATATCGATGCTCAGGGGAAAAAGCAAGCCAATTCTGATGCCAATCACCGCCTCTACCGGCCGCCTCATGAGAAAAACGCGCCGCCCGCACGAGGCGGACGGCGCGTTGAATCGGCCTGCTTCGGAAAATCTGCCGCTCTAGTACATGTCTCCCATGCCGTGGCCTCTGCCGGCCGCGGGAGCAGGCTTCTCTTCCTCCGGCTTGTCCGAAATGACGGCTTCGGTGGTGAGAAGCAGCCCGGCGACGCTG
>JACQXT010000146.1 GCA_016208665.1 Chitinivibrionia bacterium
GCGTGATGTTGTCTTCGATTGTCCGTATGCCGAGCTTCCCGGCCTCCTCCATCCCGAATGCACGGCTCACCGGATTCGACTCCTTCTCAGGCAGCAGCACTCCGATCACGCGTTCCCGCCCGAGGGCCCGGACGCAGAGCTCGGCCGAGACCGCCGAATCGATTCCTCCGCTCAACCCCACGACCGCGCCTTTTCTCTTGAACGATGCGGTGACCGTGCGATGGATAAACGCAGCGATGCGTTCGATCTCGCGTTCGGCGTCAATGTCGAGGATTGCTCTTGAAAACACCATGTCATTCCCCCCGCCTGCTCTCGATATACCGCGTGACCCGCCCGATTGAGTCGAGGTTCTCCGGAACGAGGTCCTCGTCCGCGACCGCGATCGCGAACGTTTCCTCGATGAAGGAGACGAGTTCGAGGACGCCGGTCGAATCCATGATGCCGCTCTCGAGAAAGGATGTGTCTTCGGCGAGCGAGCCGCCGTCCTCGAAGACGAAGTTTTCGACGATGAATTGCCGGATTGTGGAAGCCGTGTTCATTCGTGTGCTCCGTTGTAAGATGTCGTATTGAGTTCGGGAGTAGCCATCACTCGGTTTCGCCTTCCAGGAGCGAACGAACGCGCGCGAGGTACGCCGCGCCGGGCCGGGCGGACAGGCGCTCGAGTCCTTCCTCCCTCGCCATGCAGCCTTCCCGCACGAGGCCGGCGATCTCGAACGCGTAGGGGTGAAATCCGAACCGTTCCAGATGCTCCGCGATGGCAAAGTCATTGAGGAGACAGTTCGACGAATGCGAGCCCGTATCCTCGGGCACGTTCCATCCGAGCGTGCGAATCTCGTCGAGGATGTGGCGCTCGTCGTACTCGAGGAACGCAAGCGGGTGAATGATGAACGGGTATGGATCCTTCTCCGGCGCCGCAAAATGGCGGTCCTCGAGAAGAAATCCCGACAGGCGGTCTCCGACGAGCGTGTTGAACCAGGCGGCTGTCGTTTCGTTCATTTTCTTGAGCATGGGCGCGTTCGTCTTGAATACGGACGAGCGCAGGGGCGCCTGCCCGGGCGACCATCCGTATACGACCGTCGGGATACGCATCTCGACGGCCATTTTTATGAGCAGCGATTTGACCACGTTCATGCACGAATTGCAGATGGCGCTCGCGCGTTCCAGCGCCTTGACGGGATAGACGTCGATCGTCATGGAATTCCGGAAGAGCGCGCGGAGCGCGGCGGATCCGGGGCGAACCATGTAGTGATCAATGTCGAGGCGTTCCGTAACCGTTTTGATGTTTTCCAAGGCCGCGGAAGAAACGAATCCCTGGTCCACGGTAACTGCGAGAAGCTCGAGTTTGTAGCGCTCCTTGAGAAGCTTGAGCGTATAGGTCGAGTCCTTGCCGCCGCTATAGGCGACGAGGGCGTCGTAGGGACGCTTGCCTCTCACCTGATCGAGTATCTCGATGAATCTTTCGTCGAAGCGGCGCCCCGCGCTCTCGCGCTTTTCGGAGCGTTCGTACCTCACGCAGTAAGAGCATCGTCCTTCGGAGTCGAACGTGATGCCGGGGAATGTTTCGGGGAGAACGCATCGAGAGCAGATCTTCATAGCTATTAATTATATCAGAACACGTTTGGCGGCGGCATCGCTTTTTTTGAAGCGGAACGCGGGCGGGCCGCAGTGCGAACGCGGCCGTATTTGAGGAAGACAGACAAAACCCGATATGCTACAATTCCACCCGGCCGTGACTTTCCCTTCCACCCGGGCCTGGAGGTGACATGAAAGGCAGATCTCCTTTTCCGCCGGTTTTCTGGGTCGCGAACAGCGTCGAGGTCCTCGAGCGGTTCTTCGCCTACTACGGCATCTACTTCGGTTTCGGCATCTATATGGAGACTCTGGGATACTCCCGCGCGCAGCTCGGGATAGTCCAGAGCCTGTTCCTGCTGCTCTCCTATACGATCCCGGTGATCTCGGGGACCTTCGCCGACCGGTTCGGCTTCAAGAAGGTGCTCATTATATCGTACCTCGCGTACCTCCCGTCGATCCTCCTTCTCATACTGACCAAATCGTTCTCGGGGATCGTGCTCACGATGCTCTCGATCGGACTGGCGGCGGGGATCTTCAAGCCTTTGATTTCGGGAACGGTGCGGGCGGTCACCGACGGCACCAACAAGACGCTCGGTTTCGGCATCTTCTACGCGATGGTGAACGTGGGCGCTTCATTCGGGCCCATCATCGCCGGCAGGCTCCGGGCGATTTCGTGGAATTACGCCTTCATCGCCGCCGCGATCGGCATCTGTGTTATGTTGCTTATCACGATATTCTTCTACAAAGAGCCCAAGCGCGAGATGGAAGGGGCTACGCTCAAGGGCAAGTTCAAGGACATCGGCGTGGCGCTCTCGGACGTAAAATTCGCCGTGTTCCTGGTTCTTCTGGGCGTCTTCTTCTGGCTTCCGTTCTGGGCGTTCTTCAACCTGTGCGCGCTCTACGTGGACCGCAACGTCGACACCGCGCAGCTCTACATGAGTCTCAAAGGCGTATTCGGCGCCCCGTTCGCGAATTTCTTCTCGCACGAGGACGAGCAAGGCGTCCGCCGCGTGCTGGGAGAGACGATATCCCATACCGGCTATATCATCATGATCTTCCAGGTGTTCGTATCGAGATTCTTCGAACGGTTCCGGGCGCTGCCGACCTTCATGTTAGGCCTCTTCGTCGCGGCGATCGGCCTCGTGATCCTGGGCCTCGCGACGGTCTCGGCGGCCGCGCTCGTATTCCTGGGCATCTTCTTCTTTGCAATCGGCGAGATGATATCCTCGCCGCGGATACAGGAATACATCACCTGGATCGCTCCCAAGGAAAAGGCCGGGCTCTACATGGGCTCCAACTTCCTCGCCGTCGGCATCGGCGGAGGCCTGAGCGGCGTCGTCTATACGTCGTTGTACGGGTATTTCCGGGACATGAACCATCCCGATTACATCTGGTACACGCTGGCGGCGCATCTCGTCGTTGCGATTCTGGTATTCGAAATATTCAGAAGAGTGGGAGGAGAGTTCACGGAGCAGGAGCGGTAGGAACGGGGAACGAGCGTGCGGGCCTGCGCCTCCAACAGAGGGAGAGGCGCGCGATCGCACGGGACTATCAAAGGAGTGTGTTGTGAGCAGAGCAAAACGTTACGCGATCCTCATGTCGCTCGCGGTGATTGTCGCCGGCCTGAGCGTCTCGGGCGCCGGCGCAATGGGACAGAAGCGAGGCATCGGCATCATACCGGTGGGATTCAGCATCAATCCGGATCAATATGTCCTGGGACTGCAGGCCGAATTCGACGAAATGTACAAGACCAGGTTCGCTCCGAGCGTCGATGTGGGGTTCGGAGACGACGTGACTCTCGTGTCGTTCAATCTCGATCTGAAAGTCGATTTGTTTTCGCCGCCGAATTCGGGATCGACTCTCTATGCCGGAGCGGGGGGGACGATCGCGTACATCGATCCCAAGAACTTCGACTCGGATACAGAAATCGGCATGAGCCTCCTTGGAGGCATCAAGCTCGGCATGGGAGAGAAGAACTACTATAGTATCGAAGCTCGCTACGGCATCGGCGACATCGCGGATTTCAAGCTCCTCGGCGGCGTCATGTTCGGTTTCGGCGGCGCTGAGTAAGCCGTTCCGGCGGCTGCTGAAGAGCGGAACGCTTCCGAATCAGCGAATCAGCACCAGCTTCCTCGTCTGCTTCTCACGTCCCTGGCTCAGCACGCACAGGTAGACGCCCGATGCGACGCTCCGCCCCTCCGCATCGGTGCCGTCCCACGTGACGCTGTGCGCGCCTTTCTCGTACCAGCGGTCCCTGATGACTTTGACCACGGCGCCCGTGACGTCGTAAATCGCCACGCTGGCGCGCCCCTCCTCGGGAAGGAAGAACGGGATCCATGTCGTCGGGTTGAAGGGATTCGGGTAATTCCGGTCGAGGAGAAGCGCGGGGGCCCTCGTCCCCGCCGCAATTTCTTCTATGCCCGTCGCCAGGTTCACGGCGTTCAGTATCCGCAGCTTTCCGTACCCCCACGTGTCGTTGTAGACCTCGCCGGTGAACGCATCCGCCGCTGCGCTCGACGTGAGCCGCGAAACCGCATCCTGCGCGGTAAACTCGGATGACGATTGAAGCACGAGGGCTGCGGCGGCGGCGACATGCGGCCCCGCGGCGCTCGTGCCGCTGAACTGCCGGTAGCTCCCGGTCTGGTACGCGTCTGGATCGGTGTGCGATCGCGTCGAATAGACGTCATAGTTGCCCGGCGAGCAGATGTCGAGCAGGTGCCAGCCATCCACGCGAACTCCGCGTCCGCTGAAGGCGCTGATTTCGCCGACCGATATCGAGCCCGATCCGACCCCGGAGTAGCCCTCGAATCCCCTGGTCGAATAGGAACCGTTCACGAATGCATGATCGCTCGTCGCCGGCCACGTGACGTTCTTGTCGTCGGACACATAGTTGAGAAATTCCGCGCCTCCGGCCCAGGAAGACAAATGATCCGCCACGTTGCTGATGATCTCGGCCGGTTCGGCCCCGTTGTTGATCACCTTGAGCTTCCACAAACCAAGGGCGTTCGCATTCGAACCCCTGTCCACGTACAGATCGAACTTGTGCGTGCCCCGCGAGCTCGTGGCGAAGTCGTACCAGAGACCGTAATTATTGACGTCCCACACGGTGCCGTCGAGCGTCACTTCGCCGCCCAATGGACTCTTGAGACGAAGCGTCAGGTCGGACAAATTCGTGCGCCAGAGCGTCGTGCCGTAGAAATAGAGTATGGGACTCCCATACATCGGCACCGTGATCTCCAGCGTGAGGGAATCGGCCGGCGGTACGACGGCAACCGCATGCTTCGCGCCCCGTCCGAGGTTTCCCGAGGGAGTGACTTGCACGATGTTGGCGCTTTCGCTCGTGATCAATTCTTCATCCAGGGAGGAGCCGTCGAGGAAGTCGTATACGAATCCGCCGAACTCGTAGAGCATCACGTCGGCTCCCCGCGTGCGCGCCCACGGGATGAGATAGGATATGGGAAAGTCCGAAAAGCAGGCGCCCGCCAGAATCTCGGCGTCGGGAGCTATGCCGCAGAAACGATGGCGGCCGGGCGTGCCGCCGGCGAGAATGCCCGATACGGCCGTGCCGTGGCCGTTCGTGTCGTTCTGTGTCAATATGAGATCGGTGCCGCGCACGCGCTCAACGGAGTCTGCGTTCATTGTGGCAAATATTTTCGAGGTGCCGAGCGCGACCAGCTTCTCCCCGACATCGAGAGCGCCGTCGGCGTTTTCATCCAGGGCAATAAACATCGGTTCGCCGAACGTCGGATCGTTCTCGGTGAATCCCGCCCCCGGACCCGCGCTCCGGAAGCCGTTGTTGTTCGTGTCGGCATAGAGCCAATCCCACCATGTCTGGTAGATGTAATCCTGGTTGTTCTTGGTGCTGTACCCCCACACGTGGGCCGGATCGTAAATCCATCCGTCGGTGAAACGGAGCCGCTCGCCTGTGTCGAGCAGGCCGTTCCGGTTGAGGTCGACGCAATCGGCTCCCGGAGTGAACGTGTTGTCGAGGTTGATGTCGAGCCAATCGAATGTGTCGCCGTCCGCGTAGAAGAACGACGGATGAAACACGTCGATGCCCGTGTCGAAATCGGCGATTCTCAGGCCCTTGCCCGTCAGGGGATTGCCGAGCGGGTCGTTGCGGACCCACACCGAATCAGCCTCGATCTCGTGCGCGCTCACGTCGAGTGTCGGGTAAACCGCCGGGCGCCAGGCGCTTTCGACGCGCCGCACGTCGACTCTGCCGCTTAGCTCATCTATCATCGACCAGGGAATCCGCATGGGATAGACGGTTTCGCTCCGCGCCGTTTCGCCGTCTATCCTGTAGAACCTGATGCCGCGCTCTTCGTACGATGATATTTCAGCCCCGGAAAGGACATGATCGAACTTCACCGTAACCGTCGCCGAGGCGGCCTCGACGGCGCTCGAAAGCCGCGGATCCTCAAGAGGCCGCTTGCGTGCTTCGGCCCGCGCGGAACGAAGGAATCTCAAGGTTGAGTTGAGCTTGTCATTTCCGGCTTCCGCCGGGAAGGTGAATACTATGAGGGTCATCATGCAGACGAACAAGGATTGCATTGTTCTCACGGTTCGCTCCTTGGCTGGGATCAACAGCATGAATCGGTCGGCAACCGGGGTGGGGGCCCTTCACGGCTCCCTTATAATGTAAATAGAGTCGCCTCTGATTTCAAGTACTTGCGGGCGCCCCCCGTAGTGCCGGGACATGCCGGCGTCAATGCACCACGCGGTGCCGTCGCAGTATGATCGAATACCCTCCAGGCTGTCGGTATGCCCCACGATCATGCGCTTCGCCCCGAGCCTCTCGAGGACCGCGCGCAGCGTTTCGCAATCGCTCGAATCGACGTCCAGCGAAAAGGTGCGAGCCCAGACGGGGCTGCTCTTCTCCAGCATCCACTTCGGAAACGGTCCCGTGCCATCGAGCCATTCCCGGACTTCGCCGTTCACGCAGCCCAGCCCGTGGTCGAGATGGTCGGGAAGCACTCCGCCGTGGACGAAGACGTTGGAACCGATGACGATCGCCGTGTTGCGCCGGGCAAGGATCTTCGCGTACGGTCCCCCGGGTCTGAATGCAGCCGCGCGGGCTCTGTGGCCCGGCTCGAGCGAGACCAGGAGCGTGTCGGTCTGGTCGACGGCTGCGGCATCCTCGAAATCGGCGAATCCGGCGGGGCTCGGATAGCGAAAGTCGAGCGCGGCGTTCATGAGCTCATGGTTTCCAAGAAGAGCATGCACCGCGCCTCCCGCCGGGGCCGCTTCATCCGCCAGGCGGGAAAAGAGATCGAGCACGGCCTGATCGTCGTCGCCCCGGTCGATCTGGTCGCCGGTCTGCACGAGCACCAGCGTTCCGCCGATCCAGCGGTCGCGCTCGTCGATGGCGCCTGCAAGCCTGAGCGCCCTTCGCGCCGCATCGAGGTCGCCGTGAAGGTCTCCGACGGCTACGATGCGCGGGGCGGGCGGGAAGCGCCACGGGATGTCGTTAACGGCTTGAA
>JACQXT010000140.1 GCA_016208665.1 Chitinivibrionia bacterium
CACCGGGCACGGCAGCGAGCGGGAAGAAGCGATCGCGCGCGAGCTGGGCGCATTCGCCTACCTGCACAAACCCGTGGATATCGATGTTCTGGCCAAGACGATGAAAGAAGCGTACCGGGCGGTGGACGAGCGGAAGAAGGGGACAAAGAGGGATACCGACAGCAACGCCTAGCGGACGGCTGATTCATGCCGCAGCCGTCATCGAGGAAAACCGATGGCGCCACACGACCGCGGCGGGCCCGCCGAAGTGAGAATGGAAAGGCCCGCCGAACTGCATTCAAGGACTCATTACCGGCGTCTGTGGAAGACGATGGTGATATCCACCTCGGTCGTCGCGCTTCTGCCGCTCATCATTCTCACGATCATCAGCTACCTCCAGTACAAGAAGACCTTCCGGATGGAATCGATCAATCCCGTCCATAATCTCACGGCGACCACGAAACACTCCCTCGAGTTCTTTCTCTCCGAACGGCTGTCGGCCCTGACCATGGTGATCAATTCAACGCCGTTCGAACGCCTGGCCGACGGAGACGGCCTGGCCGGAACGCTCGCGAATCTGGCGCAGGCGTTCGGCGGATTTATCGATCTCGGACTCATCGATGCGCAGGGCAAACAGCTTTCCTATGCCGGCCCCTATAACCTCGGCGGGCGAGACTATTCGGATCAGGAATGGTTTCACGAGGTCGGGTACCGCGACGTGCACATCAGCGAAGTCTTCATGGGATACCGGAAGTACCCCCATTTCGTCATCGCCGTCAAACAGCAACTCGAGGGATCGGATTTCTACGTGCTGCGGGCGACGATCGCCTCGGAGCGGCTCAATCAGAGTATCATGTTCACTAATCTCGACCCGTCTAGCGATGCGTTCCTCATCAACAAGCACGGGGTCATCCAGAGCCCCTCCCGGTTCTACGGCGCCGTGTTCGAACAGTGTCCCCTGTCGCTTCCTCCGCTGGGGACGGATGCGCAGGTGGTCGAGGAAAACGACGAGGCGGGCAGGCCCATCATTCTCGGGTACGCTCCCGTCGAACGATCCCCCTTCATCCTCGTGCTGGTCAAGCGTTCGGGAGCGTTGATGGGCAACTGGGCAACGCTGCGCACGGAACTGTTCGGCTTCGTGGCGTTCAGCGCCTTATTGATACTTCTCGTGATCGTTTACGGATCGACGTACCTCGCCCGCCAGGTCCGCGACGCCGACGCGAAACGGGCCGATATCTTCCACAAGATGGAATACACCAACAAGCTCGCGGCGATCGGCCGCCTGGGGGCGGGCGTCGCGCACGAGATCAACAATCCGCTCGCCATTATCAGCCAAAAGGCCGGCCTGATGAAAGATATCGTCACGATGACCGAGGAATTTCCGAAGCGGGAGAAGTTTCTCGATCTCATAAACTCGATTCTCAAATCGGTGGACCGCTGCAGCAACATTACCCACCGGCTCCTCGGCTTCGCGAAACACATGGACGTCCAGACGGAACCCATTCACCTGGAGCTGCTGCTCAAGGAGGTGTTCGGATTCCTGGAAAAGGAGGCAATGCACCGCAACCTCAACGTATCGTTCGACATCGCCGATGATCTCCCGACGATCCTGAGCGACCGCGGGCAGCTGCAGCAGGTGTTTCTCAACATCCTCAACAACGCATTCGCCGCCGTTCCGGACGGGGGCGACATCGGCATCGCCATTTACCCGAACGGGGAACTGTACGAAGCGGTCGATATAAAGGACAACGGATCGGGAATCTCCGAGGAGAATCTCAAGCATATTTTCGAACCGTTTTTCACGACAAAAAAAGGCGGCGGCACCGGCCTTGGATTGTCGATTACATACGGCATCGTCGAGAAGCTCGGCGGCAGGATCTATGTCGAGAGCGAGGTCGGCGTGGGAACGAAGTTTACCGTCATGTTGCCGATAAAACGCGAACCGTGACCGGAGAGTCAAGCCATGAAGCCTATGAGAATACTCGTCGTGGATGATGAAATCGAATTCGTGACCACGCTGGTCGAGCGCCTTGAACTCCGTTCCATCGAGGCGGAGGGTGTGACGCGAGGCTCGGAGGCGCTGCAGAGAATTGCAGAGAAGCCGTTCGACATCGTTCTGCTGGATGTGAAAATGCCGGGAATCGGCGGCATGGAGGTCATCAGGAAGATCAAACAGGAGCATCCCGAGATGCACGTTATCCTGTTGACGGGCCATGGATCCGCGGAAGCCGTCGAAGAGGCGCGGCTGGCAGGAGCGTTCGAATTCCTGATGAAACCGGTGAACATCGATGAACTCCTTCGCATCTTCAGGCTGGCATCGAGCGATTGAAAGGATCATGTGACTATGGACGGCACGAGCGATCGCTTCTGGCAGGAAAAGAACCTGGCGTTTTTTGGCGCCGTGAGCGCCAGTTTGTCTCACGAGATCAACAACGTCTTTACCATCATCAATGAACTTGCCGGTCTGCTCGACGACCACATGCTGCGGCTGGATCAGGACCTCCCCATCGATCCGAAAAAACTGAAGGAGATTTCCGAGAAGATCGCGAAACAGGTGCGGCGGGGCGAGGCGCTGGTCAAGCTCCTGAATCGCTTCGCTCACAGCGCCGATCACTGGATTGCGGAAGTCGGGTTGCGCGAGATGCTCGAGCGGATCGTTACGATCAGCCAGCGCTTTGCGATGTTGAACAAGGCGGGAATACAGACGCAGTTCCCCGGCGACGAACTCCTCCTGAGAACGAGCCCGTTTCTGCTGCAGCAGGCGGTGTTTCACTGCATCCGGATGGAACTCGCGGCGGCCGATACGAAGCGGATGATCACGGTGGGCATGGAGCGGAGCGCAGGAGGCGGGGCGCTCATACTCGTCGAGAGCGCCGATCCGGTGCGGAGAACGGAGGAGCGGGACGCGGAACTGGCGTTTATTGCGCGCTGCATGGAAGAACTCGGAGGGACTCTCGAGCGCCTGCCCGGAGAAGAAACGATCGATTGTGTGAGGCTCGGCCTGCCGCCGGCGCCGGAATCGTAGGGGCGCATGCCTTCCGGCGCGGCGCCGATACTCATACGAGGAGGGGCGTGATGGCCGAAGACAAAATCTTGCTTGTCGACGACGAAGTTGAATTCACCAACGCGCTCGCCGAACGCATGCAAACCAGAGGCCTTGAAGTGGATGCGGTCGACAGCGGGATGGCCGCACTGGAAGCCGCCAGGGGAAAGGATTTTTCCGCGATCATCCTCGACCTCTCCATGCCGGGGATGGACGGGATCGAAACGCTGAAGCGGCTCCGCGAGGAGAATCCGGATCTTCAGATCATCGTGCTCACGGGGCGGGCCACGGTCGAGAAGGGCGTCGAAGCGATGAAACTCGGGGCGCTCGATTTTCTCGAGAAACCCGTCGATATCCAGAAGATCATGGAGAAGATCGAACTGGCGAAAGGGAAAAAGCGGCTCCTCATGACCAAGCGGTTCCAGGAGCAGATCGACAACATTCTCAAGAAGAAGGGATGGTAGCGGAGATCCCGCGTGCGGCCGCCTGCGGCGCGATGCACGGGGACTCCCGCCGATCGTTCGCTCGAACGCTCTGCATACGCCATGAAGATCATCGATCGCGTTTTTCCCTTTCTGGGCTGGTTCAGGACGTACCGGGCGGGTGATTTCCGGGCGGACATCGTTTCGGGCATAACCGTCGCGCTCGTCCTGATTCCTCAGTCCATGGCCTACGCCCAACTGGCCGGCCTTCCCGTCTACTACGGCCTGTATGCGTCGTTCCTGCCGCCCATGGTTGCGGCGCTCTTCGGGTCGAGCCGCCAGCTTGCGACGGGGCCCGTCGCGGTCGTCTCGCTCATGACGGCCGCCGCGCTCGAACCCCTGGCAAGGGCCGGCAGCAGCGAGTATATCGCATACGCCATTCTGCTCGCGTTTCTGATCGGCCTCTTTCAGCTCCTCCTGGGCGTCTTCCGCCTGGGTCTGGTCGTCAACTTTCTTTCGCACCCCGTGATCAACGGCTTTACGAACGCCGCGGCGCTCATCATCGCCACTTCCCAGCTCTCCAAGGTGTTCGGCGTATCGGTTCGGACGGCGGAACACCACTACGTGACTGTGTACCGGGTCGTCGTCGATGCGTTTCATTCGACTCATTGGGCCACCCTGGGGATGGCCGTTCTCGCGTTCGCCGTGATGATCATACTGAAACGGATCAATCGCAAGATTCCGAACGTCCTGGTAGCGGTGCTCATCACGACGGTGCTTGCGCAAGCGGTCGGTTTCGAGAAGAACATGACCGCCGACATATCCTCCATCGGCAGTCCCGACGTGCGCGGCATGATCGTTTCCTACAACGAGGTCATGGCCAGAAAGGGAGAAGCCGAAGCCCTGCGGACGGAACTCAATATGAACGCCGGGCGGCGGCCGTCCCATGGCGCGCATGAAAGCGTGTGCGCCCGGTGCCATGTGCGGCGCGGCGTCGC
>JACQXT010000077.1 GCA_016208665.1 Chitinivibrionia bacterium
CTTGCAGTAATCGCGAGCTTCATGAAGGTTCGTGTTAAGAGCCGCAAGGCAGAAACCGTACCAGCTGCAGTATAAGGCATTCGTTTCGTCGTACTTGATGGCGCTTCTCAGGAGCACGGCCGCCTTATCGAATCGTTCGTGCTTGATGGCCGTTTTCGCCTGTTCATAGGCGAGCCGCGCCGACCGCTTGTCGGCATCGCGTTTGCCTTGGCCGGTCCGGCCGTAACGCTTGAATGACTCGTCGTACTCTCTGCGTTTGATGGGATCGATCAGGACGGTATAGGCCTCGTTGACCATTTTGAAGTCGACGGCCGAGCCTTCGTCGGCGTTCTCATCCTTGGCCGACACATCCGGATGGTGGAGCTTGGCCAGGGAGAAATAGGCTTTCTTGATGATGCTCTCGGACGCAGTAGGCCACACCTGGAGCACCGCATAGTAATCGACAAAATTTTCCTGAGTGGACATGGGCTACCTGTTTTTTACCGCTCTCAGTTCCGACAGCAGGTTGGCGGCCAACTGATTATGCGGCTGTACTTCGAGAACTCTCGATAATTGATTGTGCGCCTCCGCAAAAAGGCCCTTTTCGTACAGCGCCAGCGCAAGATTCAATCGTGCTTTCAAATAGTACGGGTTGATCTTCAGCGCAATCTCGAACTCCTCGATCGAATCATCCAGCATTCCGCCGTTGCCGTATGCTATGCCGAGATAGTTGTGCAGATCCGGGTAATCGGCATTCAACGCGATGGCCTTTTTCAGCTCTCTGATGGCTTCCGTGTTATTGCCGTTCTGAATCGCCTCGACGGCCAATTCCTTGCTGAGCTGCGATGAGCTGGGCCGTTCCTCGAGAATCTCACGGAACAGAAGGTCCGTCGCCTCGTCGTTGCCCTTGACGCGGAGCGCCTGGTGCAGATCGTTGAACCGTTCCTTGTAGAAATTCGGACAGATTGGGGCGGCCAGCGATAGTTCATGCGCGGCTCCGCCCGGATCGCCGCCCCGGAGCATGGCCATCGCCAGGTGGACTCTCGCCTTGAAGAATTTCGGATTGATTTCCAGCGCCTTGCGAAGATGCCGCGATGCCTGATCGTACTCATTCTTCATCGAATAGAGGTTGCCAAGATTGTAGCGCAAATCGGCAAAATGCGGCTTCAGCGCAACGGCCCGCTCCATCTCCTCGATGGCCATATCCATGCGGCCGCTTTCTGAATGCTGCTTGCTCATGCCCACGTGGGCCTCGCAGGTGTAGAGTTCGATGGTCTGAACATCGAGGTGTTCCCTCGCGCGTTCATCGGCCAGCAGTGTCTTGAATTTCCTCAGCGCCTTCGGGTAATCTCCCCGATTGAAGTTATCGAGCGCGTTCGAAAATTCGTTCTTCGGAATGAAATTAAATACTCGTTTGAGGAACATGGCGACTCCTATGCGAGAACGGAGAACAGCTGCATTACCAATCCGCTTATCAGTGGAACTCTCATGTTGTCATCCATGGGTGCCGGCAGCGCCTCGGCCAAGGTTGCTGCCAGCGATCCCGCGGCGACGAGCATCAGCACTTCCCTCTGCACGCCCATCAGAACAACGCCGATCGCAAAACAGCAGACGAAACAGGCTGCGCTGCCTTCCACGCTTTTGCCCCAGTACCTGATCCTGCCGAATTTCTTTCCGATGATGGCCGCAATTGCGTCTCCCAGCACCAGGAAAGAAAGCGCGGATATTGCTATCATCGTATCGAAGACGAGCACGCTGATGAGAGCGGCGATCATGAAGTACGTCGATCCCATGAGGTGCTCTTCCAGCACGATGGTTGTGATGGTAGCAATAATAAGGCCAAGATTCGCCACGGAATGCGGGGCGAAATACAGCCACACAGGGATGGCTATCATGCTCAAGTGTATAGACTTGCGCTTTATCTCCCCCATTAGGGAAAGGGCCTCGATAGGCCGTTCTGTCTGATTCCCGGCCATGATTGTCTACGGTTACAGGTTTCTTACCGGCGCTTTCTTCATGACGGTGACATATTTCCTGGAAGCATAAGTGGGCTTCGCAGTAACGGCCAGGATATACTTGCATTTTGCCCCGCCGCGGGAAAGGCGCTCTCTGTCGACGAAAAAGACCCTCGATATCCGTCCTGGCTCCATAAACTGATTCTCCACAAACACTTCGACCACATCTCCCTCATCCGTTTCAAGCGAGATTGAAACCTTCGAATGTTCCGTTAGCAAGAATCGTGTATGCAGCGAGATCGATCGGCCGCTCGCTTCTCCGCGGCAGTCCAGGTTCAAAACGTCCGTGCCGATCCAGAAATACGTTGCTCCGCTGCGCTCTGCGACGAACATCTGGCCGAATCTTCGGTATATCGCAAGCCCTCTCGGCTCATCGAGCCGGATGTCCCAGTCGGGCGTGCAGTTGGGTCCGGTGAGAAACTGCAGCGACTTGTCGAACTTGTACAAACACCCTGCGACGGTGTCGCTCGCGTAGACGTTCGAATAGTAATCGACGGCGGGGAAAAAGAATCCTCCCCGCTTGTCCGTTATCTCGGATAACCTCGCTGATTCCTCTACCCTCCCGTCGAGGGACAGCCTGAGCATGCGCTGGTTGAGCGAATCGGTGACGATTATGAACCGGGAGCCGTAATGGTTCCAGTCCGAAGCCGATATCACGGCTATGCCGAACGGTTCTTCGAGAGGCATTGAGCCTTTGATGTCGTGCATGAACGATCCCGACGCGCTCATGACAACGATCCGGTTGTTTCCCGAGTCGGCAACATAGATCGAGTCTCTCTCGACAGCCACTCCCCGGGGAGCTCGCAGGGGGCAGGCCGTTCCGTTCAGCGTCGCCGCGCTCCGGTATCGCAGGTTGTTCTCGATATTCTCGAGGAAAACAATTCTGTCGTTTCCTGTATCGGCAACGACCACCAGCCCTTCCCTTGCTGCGGCAATGCCGGTTGCATCCCGAAACTGCCCGTCGCCGCTTCCGCGGGAACCAAAGAACGCAACGCTGAGGAGGGATGTGTTGTAGATGAGTTCGCTCGTTCCCGCATTGACGCCGTACACCGTTAACTCGTCGTCATCCCTCGCGGCCGGCGAATCGTTGCAGGCGAGCTTCACTGCGGCGATTCCGCGAGGGGAGGCGAATTTCTTGCGGTACCCCGAATAGAAGTCGAGATGCGTCTGATGCACCCTGTTCAATCCGTAACAGTGGCTCCACGGAGGAGGAACAAGCGTCGTCGGCGTGTCGCGTTCGTCTGCCGGAGAACGCGGCGGCCGGGCGAGCATCACGAGCATGAGAACACCGCACGCAAGCACGCAGGAGCGAAACTGCGTTCTAGGGATTCGTTTCTCCGGAAAAAAAGGAGGCGTATACGTGTGACGATTCGACGATTCTCTGAACATACGCCCTCGTCTCTCTGTAGTCGATTGCATCGACCTGTTCCTGGATGGTCAAAGTATCCGCCGTTTTGTCGAACCAGCGTTGCGCGTTTCCCATGCCTGCATTGTACGCGGCGAGCATCATATGATAGCTGCCTCCGCATTCCTTGAGCAGGCTGGATGCGTATCTCATGCCGAAGGCGATGTTCGTCTCCGGTCTGAGCAGGAGCGCAGCGGTTTGCATCGGAAATCCCATCTCGGCGGCTATACTCTCTCCTGTTTTCGGCATGATCTGCATCAAGCCCATGGCGCCGGCCGCCGAGATTGCGCTCGCGTCGAAGCGACTTTCTTCCCTTATGATCGCATATGCGATCTGCGGAGCAAATCCGTAGCGGGCGCACTGCTCGAGCATTGTAGCGGGCATAGGAACGGGATACAGGAATGCGTCGAACGTCTCCTTCGGGAGGGCGCTGCGCCCCGTCGAAAGCGCCAGGCGCAGCGCATCAAAGGTCCGCAGGCTCTGCCACGTCAACGCGTGTTCGCTGCAGAGCTTTCCCGCGGCGAGGAGCGCCGCGGGATTCTTCTTCAATGTGCCGAAGGCGGTATCCAGCTCCCGAGCTCCCCAGTCCGCGAATCCGTCCCCGAGGAACATCACGGCGCGGCGGTAGTTCGCATTTTTTTCCCAGGTCCGTGAGCCGGAATCCC
>JACQXT010000142.1 GCA_016208665.1 Chitinivibrionia bacterium
GTCGAATGTGATTCTATCAGTCAACGATATGTCGGCAGTGACAAACCAGAATGGAGAGTTTGTATTCGCACAGCTGCAGCCGGGCAACTATTCACTATGGGTCGATCAGAAGTCCATTGGGCTAGGGAATATCGCTACCACGGCTCTTCCCATTGAAGTGGGAGTCGAAGGCGGAAAAACAACCGTTCAGGAAATCGGCGTATCATCGGCGTGTAAGATCTCAGGGACCGTTGCACTATATACATTCGAGTCCGGGAAAAGTATTAACGTTGTATCAACTGCTCAGGGCAGCAACATGTTCTTGGCAGGAGCCGGCTCCGCGAAATCCCAATTCAGCGAGGCTGATCTGATTGAAACGGGCAGCGTCAGTCAGATTCTGATTGAAATATCGAATGGCACAGAGATGCTGCGCCAACTCACGGACGACAAGGGCCAATTCTCTTTCGAAGGCATACGACCCGGCGAATGGAATCTGAGGGCGTATGATCACAATGTTCCTCAGCACCATTACATTGAGGAAGAGAGCATTCAGATCGGCTTGGTGAAGGGCGATGAAAAGATGATCAAGGTGAGAGTGCTGCCGTACATCAGAACAATCAGGATGCTCGAAGGAAGAATAGTAAAATAGCAGAGAGTTCTGGAGCTCTCATAGATGGATTCATTTGATGGATCAGCCATTCAAGCTAATGACGCTCCTGTAAGTGTTCAAAGAAAGGGGGATTCGTGGAGACAAGAGAAGGAAAAGGACGCGATGTAGAAAAAGAGAAGAGGCGGCAGACAAAGGATGCCGAGAGTGTCGCCCTGGATCATCATTCCTGGCGGAACTGGTTCTTACTAGCGGGAACCGCTGTCATTACAACGATCGGACTTGCCACTGCGATACCTCCTCTTTTATCGGAGAGTGCCGGCCATCTCTGGCCGTGGGCAAAAACCGACGTGGTCCTGCTGGTTGGTCTGTCTCTGATCGTAGTGACTTTTGTCGGATACCTCACGCAGCAACAGCGCCAGGTTACAGCTATGCGCAGAGAGATGCTCTCCATGCAAGGAATCTCAAATGAACGTGCTCGCCGACATAATACTCACCTTATAGCACTCTTGAATGTCAGTCGTTTAATGGGTTCTGAGACGAATCCCAAGACTGTATTCGATTGCATCACCAGAGTATGCATGGAGACATTCGAATGCGACCGGGCATCACTTATGTTGACAAACAAGGAAACAAATGAATTAGTCGTGAGGGCGGCAAGCGGTCATGAAGATTTGTCCATAATGCTCGGAGCGCGTCAAAAAATAGGCGAAGGTATCTCTGGGTGGGTGGCGCAACAACGCAAACCTCTCCTTCTTGGACAGAACTGTGCAGGAGATTGCCCGCATCTTGAGTTCGCATCTCGGTTTATTGGTTCGGCTATGGTGGTTCCCATAATCGTTCGAGAAGAACTGGTTGGAATCATCAACGTGAGCACTCTGTCTCCAGGCAGCGAGTATGATAATGAGGATCTCAGGTCTCTCGAGGTGTTTGCCGAGAATGCAGGCACTTGTATCCGGCATACGGAACAATCCGATTGGATGAGAAAGACAATCAAGAAACTGCAACATTCTATTGATCTTGAGAGGGATTAACTTGAACATTCGGACCATGAGATTAATGCGGAGGTGCTTTCGCACGAGCTTCAGGCCGAGACGGCTTTTATATAGTAGGAGAAAGTTTCAATCATGAGTTCCCCCAAGAATCGGTGATCTGCTAAACCTGATTCCGGTTTAAGAACATTGGGAAATGCCGGATTCAGGCTTGGTTGGAGAAACCGTTTTGTTCAGATAGATGTACCTTTAACCATGATGGAGGAAGAACTATGAGGAAATCCTTCCTGTTCATCGTTGCGCTGTTTGCTCTTCTTGGAGCAAGCAATGCGGCTCTCGCCGGCACGACCGCTACGCAAAGCGTTTCGTATCAGGTGACGGCCATAAACGAGATTTCCGCGAGTGGAAATCCGAGCGCATTGATCGTAAACAGTGCCACTCCGGGTTCACAGCCGAATGCAGCGACGGATGCTACGACAACGTTCGCTGTTACCACGAACAGCAGCAACAAGAAGATTACCGGCAAGATCGACACAGCTATGCCGGCTAATACTTCTCTCAAAGTCACGCTGACAGCTCCTACGGGAGCCACGAGCACCGGTCAGGTAACGCTTACGGCTTCTGACCAGGATCTGGTGACCGGAATCAGCTTGTTGGCAGAGAGCGGCAAGACCATTTCTTTCGAGTTTTCCGCTACTTTGAGCGCGGGTATCGTTTCGTCCGCCTCAAAGACGGTGACTCTCACTCTTGCTGATGGTTCCTAAGATCATCGCGATCACGGGGTGGTCAATCTACGTTGGCCACCCCGTCCCTAACCTACCGGGAAACGGGTAGCATCATAGTCTATGAATTAGAATCATTTCTCTCTGGCATTCACGTTGCCTGGCTGGCAACATCAGATAGACGGCACAAGGGCTTGGAGACGGTGGCAGGGCCATCATTGAACAGGGCATGATCGTTAATCTTGATATGGCATAGGGTATAGCATAGCGTATGGAATAGAGTATTGCATTACCTCTCACAACACGTGAAAGGGCAAGGGATTTCCTGCTCGAAAGTCCCCCGGAGTAGCAGCGACCTGGCACATCACCTATATATAATGAGGGAAACGGGAGGATTTCCAGGATCAAGACCTTTCAACCTGTAAAACTCGCGGAGAGTGAGTCCCAGTTCCATGCGCTTACGTTTGAAGAAGGCTCCAAACGTTTCTCGTGCCATTCCTTCAGTTTTTTTGGAATGGCCATAGCAATCCCTTTTAGATTATCGATCGACTAATAATTTTACTGGATAAAATCTTTTAAAACAATCCAATTTCGCCCGATCGTTTTGATAGATCGCTTTGGTGACAGTCCCATACAAATTGACTCAAGCCTAATCGTGCACTCCCGCTGAGGCGGGGGCAACGTTCCCGCCTGGAAACGCATCGTGAACGCCACTCCGAAGACCTCTTCCGCCGCCAATCGATTGTGTTTCGCACAGAGCAGCCTGAGATTAGAAGCCGTGGTCGGACCGCCTCTCGCAAATGGGACTATATGATCGATCTGAAGCGCGTGTGTGGATTCGCAGCGCTCGCCGGCCTTCCCCATATACGTGCAACGCCCTTTGTCTCGTACGAATACCTCGTCGCGAACGGCCGCGGGAATGTGCCGTGGACTGTTGGGAGATGTCGTTTTGTGATTGTGCACCGCGTGGCGCAGATTCGAAATGGCCGACCTTGCCGCCGCCTGGTGTGGCTTCGCGAGAGCAGTTTTTCGCAACGTTTTTCTCGTATCGCGACGCGCCTTTCTCTGAACAGGGCTGTGACGCTCGAGAAACTCGTTTATAAGCGCATCAAACACACTCGCAAACGATGTATCCGGAAGGCGCTGCGATAACAGCGAGCGAGCTTGTTCGTATTTCTTCATGAACGCTTCGTCGGCCAGGAACTGGATCAAGAGCCTCTGCTCGGTTCTCGCCTCTGCTCTCACTGCAGACTCATTCTCCGTGCAACTATAATTCATTGATAATTAACTGCTTAGAGAGCGACTGGATGAATCCTGACCACCGCAGCGGCGGTGGTTGGACATTGCAGAGTTGCTTTGTCCGGATGGCATTGACAGCTCGGGCAAGGGCTCACTCCGGCTCTCGGAGGGAGTAAGCGAGGACCCACTACCTCCGCGGCCGTAATTCATTGAAACCTTGATCCCGCTCCGGCTGAATCCGAGAGGCAATCTAATCGTGCTTCCGGTACGATCGGGCACGTGAACACGGACTGGTTTGACCATGTCCCGGAGCGCTACCGGCGGCCGGTACCGGGAGGCGATATCCTCGACCTCGCGCTGGCTCTTGCCGCAGATCGCATCCAGAATCTCGCGCTTGTTCTTATCTGTCAAAATGGGGGCGACGAGGGAGACCGTCGAGAGATTGACTTTCTCTTGTTCAAGGAGCCCGTAGACCTCCGGATATCTTCGCACACATCTGGCGGTCTGTATGCGCCGGCAGGCGGCCGAGGCGGAGTACTTGAGGTGCCGGGCGCAGGCGCCGCTCGATTTCGTTGAGATGGGTCAGAATCTTAAGTGTGGTCTCGTGCTCCCGGCGGCGAAGCTTCAGAGTCTCGGCGAGAAGCTCTTTATCGGAAAGATTCTTGAGCGTTATCACGGCGAACCTCCTCATGCATGAATGGTCGTATAGCAAGAACCATAATCGATCGGTTCATCTTGCGATGGGGAGGATCGCCGATCGATTATAGTATAGCACGTGTGTTTTTGGCCTTCGCTAGAGCTGCCATAGGAGCGAAACGGCGCGGAGATTAGATAAAAGACTCTCTATCGATTTGCGCGGGATATGCCCGATGTCTCGGGCTCTAAAGGCGAATAGAGGAACAAGCCGCCGCCAGCAGAAAAATCCCCCTAAAAACCTGTCAAGTATTTTTTCAAAAAACGCGCTGGAAAGATTATAAAACCGCAGCGCCGGTGCGCAGCCTGGAGCCGGTTCATCAAGCGGTTCATCGAACACTACCGGTCTTCTCAAACTACATGCTGGATGCGCTCGCGAAGATTCCCGACCGCGGACAACGAGAGGAGTGAAATCCGTCATCGGCGGCACCTATGAATATTCGGAGTGTCAGTCCGAATCTTCATGCGGATATTCATCCCCGGCCAGCGTCACAGGCCAATGGTTTGCGAAAAAAGAAGATCGCGTCGCGCCGGCCGGCTCTCAAATAAAAGAAAGCTGACCGGAGAAAACCACTTGACAACCACTTCAAAACAATGTTATTGTATTATTCAATTGAATACTGTAGGATACTATCATGCTCTCACCAAGCCGCAAATATAAAGACACGATCTACGAGCAGTTCGCTCGCATCGGCAAGGCCATTTCCAGTCCAAGACGGCTGGAGTTGCTGGATCTTCTCTGCCAGGGCCCGCGCACCGTCGAGGTACTGGCCCGTGATGCGAACCAGAGTATCTCTAACACGTCGCAACATCTCCGGGTCGTGCGAGCCGCCCGTCTCGTCGAAACCGAGAAGCAAGGCCTGTTCGTCACCTATCTTCTCGCGGACGAACACGTCTGTGAGTTCTACCGGACACTGCGCACGCTGGCCGAGTCGCGATTCGCCGACATCCAGCGAGTGACGAGGGATTTCCTGGAGCAACGCGGCGCCCTTGAGCCTGTAGATCAGACGGCGCTGCTCGAACGCGTGAAGAGCGGCGAAGTCACGGTGCTCGACGTCCGGCCCGCCGAGGAGTACCGGGCGGGACACATTCCCGGCTCGATCTCGGTTCCGCTCGAAGAACTCGAGCAGCATCTGGCTGATCTGCCGCGAAGCGGCGAGATCGTCGCCTATTGCCGCGGACCCTACTGCGTGCTTGCCGTCAGGGCGGTCGAGCTGCTTCGAGCGAGAGGGTTCACGGCGGTGCGTCTCGAGGACGGTGTGCCCGATTGGCGCGCGCACGGATTCGATGTAGCCGTCGGAGAAAAGCCGGCGTGAGACAGTCCATTAAGATCAGGAGGAAATTCCCATGATAGCAGAGCAGATTATTCACAGCCTTCTTCTCGCTCTCCATAATATAGCCCTCGTGGGCTGCGCTGCCGCCCCGTTCTACAATCGCAACCTGGTGACCCAGCGGGCGCAGTACGGACCTCGGCTGCACTACGAGTTGTACAAAGTGGTCGAATATACCCTCCAGGGAAACGCTCCCTATTGTCTTGTCTTCATCGCGCTGCTCTTCGCTACGGGTATCGGGATGCCACTCAACTATTTCGCGTTCCACGGCGCGCTCCGCCAGCTGCATCCCGTCGCATGGGCCGCAGTCGGTCTCAAACTTTCGAGCGTGTTCGGAATGATGTTCATCATGGTGATGATTTTCTTCAAGCTGAATCCTCGTCTGAAGGAGATTTTCGCGCGTTTCGAAGCGGGGCAAAAGCCCGCCCCCGAGCTGGAGCAGGAGTTTTTCAAGATTCGCGCGCGGCGTAAGGCTCTCTGTGAAACATGCCTGTGGTTCGCCCTGGGCGTCCTGGTCTTCAGCGCGTTCATCGCGTTCCAGGTCTGATTATTCCCCACATCCCGGAGAACGAGGAGATAACCTGTGAGACTATTACTTATCTTCAACGATCAACCCTACGGCTCCGAGCGAAGCTATAACGGCCTGCGCCTTGCCGGCAACCTGCTGAAGACGGAGAATGATGCCGAGTTGACGGTTTTCCTCATGGGCGATGCGGTGGCCTGCGCCAAGAACGGGCAGAAGACCCCGGACGGATACTACAACATCGAGCGCATGCTCAAGCCGGCGGTGCGCAAAGGGCGGGTGCTGCTCTGCGGCTCCTGCATGGACGCGCGGGGGATTCGGGTCGAGGACATCCTGGAAGGATGCACGAGGAGCACCCTGGATGAACTGACGATGCTGACACTCGAGGCCGATAAGGTGATCGTCTTCTGACGGTGCGATCCCGTGTCCTTGCCGGCGGAGAAACGCATCGTCTCAAACCGAATATTTCCGCCAAATATCTGTCGAGACTATCATAAATACACGCCAGAAAATCCCGCATCATAAAGCCTCTCTCCGACACGAAGCAGCACAAAGCAGCACAAATCCCGCTTGACACCACCGCGCCGTTCGATTATTATATGCAGTGTTGCGCAGATAAGCATATAACCCACGGAGCCCGACATGAAAGAAGAAGCTGCTTTATTCAAAGTGCTCAGCGACCCGACCAGGCTGCGGCTGGCAGTGCTGCTCGCCTCGAAAGGCGAGACGTGCGTCTGCTATCTCGCGCAGGCCCTCGGCGAGCCCGATTTCAAGATCTCGCGCCACCTGGGGATCATGCGCTCGTCGGGCATGGTCGAGGCCAGGCGCGAGGGCACCTGGATGTACTACAAGCTCGCGAGTCCAAGGCGCCGCCTGGAGCGGTGTCTGCGCGAATGCCTTAAAAACTGCCTGACGGATCATGCGATAGTAAAAACAGACCTAAAACGCCTGCGCAAAGCGACTTGCGCGAAGTAACGACGAAGCAACGACCAGGAGGAAAGAATCATGAACGATAAAAACACGAAGTGCGGATGCGGCGGGAATGCCGGTCCCCGCGATGCCCGCAACACCAACCCCCGGGACATCCGCGGCACGGTCCGCGAGGAATACGGCAAGATCGCGCGGCAGGGCGCATCGGAGCCAGGCGCACACTCTTGCTGCGGAGGCCCATCTCCAGACTCGGTTGCCGCCTCCATCGGTTACAGCGGCGCCGAACTCGCCGGTTTGCCCGACGGGGCGAACATGGGACTTTCCTGCGGCAATCCGACCGCGATTGCATCGCTCAAGCCCGGAGAAGTCATCCTCGACCTGGGCGCGGGAGGCGGCTTCGACGTCTTCATCGCCGCGCGCAAGGTCGGCCCCGAGGGCCGCGCCATCGGCGTGGACATGACCCCGGGCATGATAGAGAAAGCCCGCCGGAACGCCGAATCATTTGCAAAGACGACCGGCCTCGCAAACGTCGAATTCCGCCTGGGCGAGATCGAACACCTGCCCGTGGCCGACGGCAGCGTGGACGCCCTGATATCGAACTGCGTCATCAATCTTTCGCCGGATAAGCCTCAAGTGTGGCGGGAGATCGCCCGCGTGCTCAAACCGGGCGGGCGTGTGGCTGTTTCGGACCTGGCGCTCCTCAAGCCGCTGCCCGATGCGGTCCGCGCATCCGTGCGAGCGCTGGTGGGATGCGTCGCGGGGGCCGTGCTCGTGGAGGAAACACGCGCAATGATGCAAGCGGCCGGTCTGGTCGACATCCGCCTGGAAAGCAAGAGCGAATATATGAACAGCATGAGCGAGTGGTCGGACCCTCTCTACCGTGAAATCGCGGAGAAGCTCCCTTCCGGCACGAAGCCGGGCGATTTCGTGACGAGCCTGAACATCACGGCAAGAAAACCGGGCAAGTAAGAATCGGCGCTCCCTGCGTTGTATGATCTAATCGAGAATCGGCGTCCGGCCGACAGCGCAAGCATAACGGGGATTGTCCCGAGAATCGGCGAGGCCTAAGCCTTTTCTTTCCGTGCGTTTCTCAGCGGCAGGCCGATGAGCACCAGGCCGAGAATCGCGATAAAGACGAGGCTCAGGAGATACGAGGGCGAAGCAAAAACAGCAGGAATATCTATTTCACGAAACGCGAGACCAGCGAAGAGAAGTCCCAGGAGCGCTTCCCCCGCGATCAGACCGGAAGCCAGCAGGACTCCCATGTTGTTGATCTTCTCTTTGGCGTCCGCGCCCGCGGATCGCTTTTGCAGTATGTTCTCGAGCAATCCCTTCATCATACCGCCCACAAAAATGGCGAACGAGGTGTCGATCGGCAGATACATGCCGACGGCGATCAGCATGGGGCTCTTGACCTGCATCAGGATGAACGCGATCTCCATGAACATGCCGACGACGATCAGGATGAGCTCGGCCTTGCCCTCGACGATTCCCCTGCCGACAACGGCCATCAGGCTCGCCTGAGGGGCGGGAAGCTTCTCGCCGCCGAAACCGGCCTGCGTGCCCAGGATGTCGTTCTGCCGCTCCGGCGCGAAACCGCGGATTTCGTCGAGCGTGAAGGTTTTCCCCGCGAGATCGGGGTTCGTTCCCTTGTACTCCACCGACGCGATCTGATTGCTCTCCATGCGATCGAGCTCCGCGCCGACGACTCGTTTTATATCTCCCAGGTGGAGCAGCGATAAAATAAAAAACATGGCGAGCGCGGCTCCCACGACGCCGAATATGTCGCCCATCTGCATCTTCCACGGCGTGCATCCGAGAATGTGCCCGGCTTTGAGATCCTGCATCATTTCTCCGGCCACGGAAACGCTCGTGCAGGTGAACGCGGCGACGCCCAGAACGGCCGCGACCGCAGCCTCGCCCCGCAGGCCCATCGCCAGCATGAGGAAGGTGACGACGATCAGGACCGATACGGTCAATCCGCTTGTCGGGTTGTTGCTGACGCCGATGATGCCCACGAGGTATCCCGAAACCGCCGCGAACATGAAGCCGAGGATCAGCATCACCACCGAAGCCACCGCCGCAGGAAGGAAACTCCCCGCGAAGTACCTGAAGATGAACATCATGATGATGGTAATGAGCCCGATGGCGGGCAGAGACCAGCGAATGCTGATGTCTTTGTCGGTTCGAAGGATCGTCTGGCCCCCGGCGCCCGACAACTTCACGTATGAAAACGAGCGGGTGATGCCGTTCAAGAGGCTCGTCCGCATCTTGAACAGGGTGTAAAAAGCGCCGACCAGCATGCCGCCGATGGCTATATACCTGACATAATTCTTCCATATGAACGTCAGCTCCGCGGTCCAGTTCTCCACGGCGCCCGGATCGTCACGATGAAGCAAGTATGCAATAATGGGCGTGAGAAGGCCCCAGGCAAGCACGCCGCCGCTGAAGTTGATCGCCCCGAGCTTCGGGCCGATGATGTACCCCACGCCGAAATACGCCGGATTCATGCCCGGCGCCCGCAGGAGGAGGCTGCCCTTCGTCATGCTCACGACTCTTTGCCAAGCGCCCGCGATGAACTTGAATTCGACGAGCGCGCTGATGAAGGCGCCGATCCCCATGCCGATGAACAGAAAGCGCGAGTTCTGGACGCCCGCTTGTCCCGATTTATGGATCTCCGCCGCCGCGAGGGATTCGGGAAACGGCAGTTCCGCGTCTTCCACCAGAACGCGCCTCAAAATCGTCACGAACATGATTCCCAGGATCGCGGCTACAATGAGTATGATCGTCGAGATTATGTAGTTCTTGATTGAAAAGAATGGATTCCAAACCGAGGCTATGAAAAAGGCCGGCAAGGTAAAGATCGCTCCGGTGGCGACGTTGCCGCCGATCGATCCCACGGTTCTCGCCGCGTTCTCTTCGAGGAGGGTCCCCTTGAAAGCTTTCAACACCGCCATGCCGACGACCGCGGTCGTATAGGTCGCCGCGATGGTCATTCCGGCTTTGAGCCCCAGGTACGCATTGGCCGCTCCCATGACGACCGCCATGAGCACCCCGAGGACCGCCGCGCGGACGGTGAGCTCAGCCATGTTCGACTCTGCGGGGACAAACGGGATCTTTTCTTGCGGCGCGGGCATGGTTCGAGGAGTGTACGAAGCCGGCATCTTCGTGTCAAGATAGATTGAAGGCGGAGAGCAGGGGCCGCGAAATTCATCTTATAAATGAAACAAAACTTGTTGTTTGTATCGTAGTATATGTACTCGCTGAGCGCATGTACCAAGGCTTCTAAAAAGTCGATAGCACCTCCCTGTCAAAGGAGAGATTACATGAAGAACTTTCCGGCTATTATCTGCTGCATTCTTTTTATCTGCCAATTGAGCGGTTCGTTCTCGATCGCCTGTGCATCAGACGACAAAATCGCCTCAACCGCAGCAGCAATCGCAACCGCAGCAGCAACCACTCCAGCCCCAGCAGCCGGCGAAGAGTATTGCGGCGAGTATTTTCTGCCGTCGGGGAAACGGGTCTCGGTCTACATGATGGGTGTCATTCCGGCAATGGTCAGATTGACCTTCATAAACTGGGAAAACGGAAGAGCGGGAGCTCTCACGAGCGACGGCCCCGACCGCTATTGGGCCGCGCTATCTCCGCTCCAGGCCGAAACACGGCAGACCGCGATCGCGTTCGGCCGCGGAGCCGACAACTCGATCGAGCACCTCACGATTCAAGAAGGAACGGCGCCGGAAGTGCGCGCCGACCTCAGGAAGACATTCGAACAAAGGAATATCACGTTCGCCAACGGCGACGCGGTTCTCTCCGGCGTGCTGAAGACGCCCCTCGGAAAGGGCCCATTTCCGGCGGTCGTGCTCGTGCACGGCTCCGGCCCGGGAGGCCGCGAACAGATGGAATCCATGTCGAGATTTTTCGTCCATCTGGGGATGGCGGTCGTGAGCTACGACAAACGCGGCTGCGGCGCTTCGGGCGGCGATTGGAAACAGGTTGATCTCGAGACGCTGGCCGACGACGCGCTCGCCGCGGTCTCGATGCTGGCGTCCGAGCCGGGCATCGATCCGAAGCGGATCGGATTGTGGGGCATCAGCCAGGGCGGCTGGATCACGCCGCTGGCGGCAAGCAGGTCAAATAAAGTGGCTTTCGTCATCAACCACTCGGGCCCCGGCACGAGCCTCCGCCGCCAGGACACGTACATGATGACCAGCACGCTGAAAAGCCAGGGTGTGCCCGCCGAGGATATCGAACTCGCCGTCCAAGCCATGAATATCCTGTACGATTACGGCAGGAAGAAGGCTACCATCGAGCAGCTGGAGGCCGCCGTCGATAAACTGCGCGGCAAACCAGGCCTCGAGGAATTCACGTCTCTGTCCGCCGACCAACTGGTCCCCGACTCGCTGTACGCCCGCCAGGCAATCGGCGATCCGGCGTGGTTCTTTCATCTCGATCCCGACCGCGACGCCTTGCAACCATACCGACTTTTGCGGTGTCCGCTCCTCGTCGTCTACGGGAAGCTCGATTATACGATTCCGGTGGAGGAGAGCGAGGCGAAGATCTCGGCCGTCCTCAAGGAGAGCGCCCACCCGGATTATCTCGTGAAGGTTCTGGAGCGCACCGGGCACGGCATGAGCCTCATGAATCCGGACGAACCCAACAAGCCGGCCGAGCCGTTATCGATCGCACCGGAGTATTTCTCGCTGATTGAGGAGTGGCTGAAAGGCCACGGCATGTGCGGCATCGCGGAGTGATGCCGGAGCCGGAGCCCCCGGCCTACTTCTTCTCCGCTCCCGCGACTTCGATGCCGGCAAGCTGATGAAGCGTGAGGAATGCGAGCTGGCAGTAGCACGTTGCTTCCGTGCCCTGATTCCAATTCAATCCGCTCGGCGTCAACGCGTCGTGGCAGCCGCCCGTCGAGAAATCATACAGCTCCACATTGAGCCTGTTCGCGCCGAGGAACCAGTCCACGGCGGAACGGATGGGCGCGAGATACTGCGCTTCGCGTTTGTAATAGAAGGCGGCGCCGAGGGCCTCGATGAACGTCGCGGCGGTCGTCGGCAGCTCTTCCTCGTCGGGATTGTCGCCCAGCCTGAGAAACACCGTGCCGTTCGACGTCACTTCCCGTATTTCATCGATCATCTCGTGCATTCGCGGCGACAGATCCGGCTTCTCGAGAACCGAGTACGCTACGACGAGCGCCTGCATCGCAACCGGCCAATCCGCCGATCCCCACCGGTCGATCCAGCCCGCATCGGCGCAGAGCGCTTCGAGGCGCTTCACGTGCCGCGAGAGATACCGTTTCACTTCCAGAGCGCCGGGGAAACGCCCGAGGTAGTTCGCCGCCCCGAGAACGGCGTGCGCCGCACCGCGCATATCCTTGAAATCGGTGTTGGGAAGCAGGATCGTGAATATATCGTTTGCGGCGCCGTGCAGGACATCGGGGCCGTGGTGAACCGTGTATCCGAGCGCCCATACCGTTTTCCCCAGCGCGGCATCCGAAGCGCGGCCGATCCTGTTCCGCGGGTAATCCAGTCCTTCCGCAACGTCCGCGCTGTTGCCGATGAGCACTTGCAACAGCGCGAGATAGATTTCGCTGAGAACCGCGGCCTGGCGGTCTCCGAAAATATCGTGATACTTGGCGCTCATCACCAGCGCCGTCGCGGCGTCTTCCAGGCGGTACCCGTATCGCCAATCGGGCAGCGTGAGGCGCGCGTGGTGGGCGACCCCCGTATCGTCGCTCAGCCGGACGAGATGATCCAGCTTCGGCGTCGGGAGGTTGGTCGGCGCAATCGTACGGCGCGTCACCGAAGCCACGGGCACCATCGCCGGCACCTTGCTCCTCACCTCGTCGAACAGGTTGATGTACGCGCGGGCGACGTTCGACCAAACCATGTGGCGTGAATACGTGTACGCCTTCTTTCTCATCGCGCTCAGCGCGACTTCATCGTCGAGGAGGCTCATGACTGCGTCCGTGAGCGCTTTCGAGTCCTGAAGCGGGACGAGAACGCCGCGTCCGTCCGCCAGAAGCTCTTCGGCGTGCCAATAGGGCGTGGAGATGATGGCTTTGCCGGATCCCATGGCGTACGCCAGCGCGCCGCTCGTGATCTGATCGAGATTGAGATAGGGAGTGACGCAGATGTCCGCCGCCCCCAGGTACTCGAGCAGTTCGTTCAGTTCGACGAACCGCGGGTGAAACAGGACATGCTGCTCGAGCCCCAGTTCCCGCACCGTGCGCTGGAGACTCAGCCGGTACGATTCGCCTTCGTGCCGGAGCACGTTCGGGTGGGTCATTCCCAGAACCACATACATGGTTTTCGGATGGCGCGCGACGACGGGAGGAAGCGCCTGGAGCATGTACTCGATGCCCTTGTTCCGGTGGAGGAGGCCGAAGGTGAGCAGCACGCGCCTCCCCTCCACGCTGAACTGATCCTTGTAATAGCTCGGATCGACGAACGGCACGTCATGAATGCCGTGCGGGATCACGACGATCTTGTTCTTGTCGATGCCGTATATGTCCTGGAGAAAACGCACCGCCCGATCGCTCATCACCACGAGCTTCGTGGCCAGCGCGGCTATTTCCGTGAACACCTCTTTCTGAACCGGAGTGGTCTCCTTGATGACGGTGTGGCAGGTCACGACCAACGGCCGGTTGAGGTCGCGCAAGAGCGCGAGCAGGTTGCTCCCCCATTCCCCGCCGAAAATGCCGTATTCGTGCTGCAGGCAGACGACGTCGATCTGGCTGAAGTTGAGAAAATCCGCCGCGCGGGAATAATCGATCTGGTGTCCCTGGCGGATCTCGAACTTGACCCTGTCGGGGTAGCTGTACCCTTCGGGAATATCGTTCATGGCGGTCACGATGACCGGCTGCTTCTGTCCCGCCTGCTGCGCGACCGCTTCCGCCAGGTCGTACGTGAACGTCGCGATCCCGCACACACGGGGCAGATAATTGCCGATGAACGCGATGCCTTTGAAACGCGGAAGAATATTTGGAATGCTGGAAACGCTCGATCTATCCATGGTCGGCCTCTCTCTCAGCGGTATGAAATGAATTCATTGCCCGTCCGGTGCACGATGCACCCGGGAAATGCTAGCACAATTCATGTTTCTGTGAAAGAGGCTTCGAGGCGCCGGTTCGAACCCCGGCGCCTCGAAGGGACGCGAGAGGCGGGGTGTATTACTCTTCGTGGAAGCGAATCTTGGTTGTCCCTTCCGATGGTTCCTCGGACATGGTTTCTTCATCATCGGCGAACACCGTGATTTCAGCCGTGATGCGCCATCGGGAAACGCCGGCGATGGTCAGTTGATGCTTGTCGGGCCATTCCGCCTCGAACGGATGCGTTCCTAGGAGGCTATCGCTCGAGAGCGCGGCGGAGGATCTGTCGATCATCATTATATGAAGCTCCGCAACACCCACTCCCGGCAGTACCTCGAGATTGTTGGAACTGATGAAGCGCGCCGAATCGCTTTGCCCGTTCTCCGGATCGTCGTTCGCGAGCCGTATCGTCAATGCCGGACCACTCGGATCCGATCTGAATTGCAGTCCGTTGACCGAGAAATCCATGAGGCATGGCGCCGCATCGAAGAGGTACTTCCCTCTGTCCGGCTTCGAATCGACATCCTGAGCAGTCTCGTCATAGAGACAGGATCCGCGAACCGTATCGCCGACGCTGACCGCTCCCCCCAAGAGCAGGGTGGAGTCGGCCACCGATGTGACGATGGCCCCGATCGGAATCAGTACGTACTGAGCCTCAGCCACTGAGGGACGGTTCATCAAAGGGGGTGTTGAGGAAGGTCCGACGAGTTCTTCGCTGCAGCCGATCGGGAGCATGGCCAGGGCCGCCGCCAGCGCCATCGTCACGAATCTTATTATAGCCTTGAATATCATCATCTTAGCTCCGTTGATCCTTCAATCCCAAAGCATATACCCTGCTATACCCAAGGCAAACCGGGTGCCATGGAACATAGGCTCCCCGGCCCAAAAGACACCAGCGGGCGGACTTGGAGGCTCTAAAAAAGGGGACCGATCTAAGTTATTGATATTAAATATAATATAATCTATCACTAAAACAGAACGTTTGACTATGGTACGAACATATTTTTTGCAGCAATAATGAAGGGGGCTATCAATAGACGGAAAAACGGCGCTTATGCGCACATAAGCGCGACGCAGGACAGGGTCGGCGATTTAATTGTATATTTATAAACGAGTTATATAACCATGGCCGTCTTCAGCCACTCTGGAGGATTGTCGGCTGGAGCATGCCGGAGACATGCCCGGAATTCCTCGCAGTATTACTTAATGCCCAGCTTTTCCCGCACATCACCCGGTAGGCCGTCTTTGTGAATCATGAGAAACAGCGCCTTGGCGCGAACGAAATTTTCAGACAGATATTCAAGATCCTCGTACGGGCCTTCATCCGCTCCCCATGAATCCTTGACGCGATAAAATTTCTTGCCCGCATCGTCCTTTGCCAGGCCCACGCAATGAACCAGGTGAACGTCCGTGGTGCTCCAATCTTCGAGCATCGTATTGCGCATGTCCTGCGTCACGGCGCCGCCTTCGACGTCCGGAGCGAGTTCCGCGTATCCCGAAAGGCTCTTATAGAGTTCGTCCGTCGTATGAAGATCGAACACCATCGAGAAACGCCTTTCGAGCGCGTGGTCGGCGATGCGGATGAAATCATCCAGCGGCACATTGTAGTATCCGGAGTAGTGCAGCCAGTTGTCGTGCAGCGGAAGTTCCCCCGCGCCGTACGGCGGCAGAAAGGAATATGACGTGATCTCCACGAAATCGTCATAGGGGACGGCGAGCACTTCGTCCGCAAACTGCCGGGGCGTGATCGTGCGTCCCTCGACGGCGATCGACGACGGCGGAGCGCCGAGATGGTTGTCGAGAATATCCCGGAAGTCCTCCATCCATGCGCTTTGCACCCGGCCTCCGCTCCAGGCGCCGGAGAGGTTCCCACCCTCGCCCGTTTTCACGACGGCCTTCACCAGCGCGTTGAGAACGGCGAAGAGCTCCCTGTGATCGTGCTTCCGCTCCCCCGCCGGAAGCCCCGAATATGCGGCGAGCGGAACTGCACCGCAGGTTTGCATGACATGGATCACGTCGTGCGGCAAGCCTCCCTGTCCGAACACGTCTCCTCCCTGCCGGCGCACGAACCGGCTGCTCTTCTCGAGATAGGCGTGGTATGCGGTGAAAACCGGGGAGAGTTCGTACTCTCCTCCGCCGAGCCGTTTGACCTCCGATTCGAGAAACGACGTGGTGCTGAACGACCAGCACATGCCCGTCTGCCCCTGCGGTTTGTAGGAGGTCCTCCATACTTCCTTGAGCACCGTGAACCGCTTCGGCGCGCTCTCGTTCTCCGTATCGGCGCGCAATGCAACCGCGCCGAACGTGCAGCACAGCGCCAGCGCGGCCCACACCGCGTATTTTTTCATTTCATTTCCTCCGTTATTTGTTGTATGAATCCCGGCAATTCTCTTATGCTTGCAATGAAGCGGCAATCGCCGTGGATGCCTTTTCGCGCGCCGATCCTCGCACGGGGCGCATATCGCTCCGAGAGTACAGGATGTATCGTCGTCCGTCGAGCGCTAACCTCGATCCGGCGGACTTCGCAATCCTGAACGGGAGCGTCCCCGGCCGCGCGCGCCGGCTTCGCCGAAACACGATCAACAGGGGGAATCTGTGCCTGCCAGAAGACGCGGATACAGCACGCAACAAGAACTGCTCGAACAGTTCGAAGACGACATCCGTCGCGAGATTCATGAACTCGACGAATTGCGCGACGCCGACGTCATCGTCGGCATTCCGTTTCACGACGAGGAAGATACGCTCCCCGGCGTGGTCCACACGGCCTGTCGGGCTCTCGAGCAGATGCGATTGACCGGAAAATCATTTGTACTCTGTGTCGGGCCCGAGGATGGAGGGGACGCGCTCGACGCCGCCTTGAACGCCGACCGCAACGGGATCGATATCCCCGTCCGCGGCTTTCTCTTGCAACGCGGCATCGAGGGCAGGAGCTGGACTACCTGCGCGATCATGAAGGCGGCCGCCGCATTCAAAGTGCCGCTCGTGCTCCTGCCGCCGGACCTCGTGCCGCAACCCGTGGCGACGGAACGGGAAGGCGAAGGTTTCTCGCCCCATTGGATATCGCGCCTTCTCAGGCCGGTTCGCGATTACGGCCAGCATCTCGCGCTCGCGCACTTCAGCTATCACCCCCTCGCCCACCCGGTCGAATCGTTGCTCACGTCGTCTTTTATAGAGGGCGTGTACGGACTCCGCCTGGATCAGCCGACTCCGGGGGTGCTGGCGCTTTCCAACGATCTCGTTCAAGTGTGCGTGTCGAGCACCGACATGCATTCGAGTGAAACCGGCAATTACGGACTCGATCCATGGCTCGTCATCCGCGCCATCCTCAACCGCAATACCACCTGCCAGGCGCCCCTCGGAATGTCGTCGCGGCTCCATCCGGTTGACGCTCTCGAACCGGTATTCCTGCAGGTCACCCAGGCGCTCTTTCTCCAGGCCGTGCTGTACTCGCGGCTGTGGCTGGAACGGCCCTCCATGATAGCCTCGCCGAGCCGCTTCGGGACCGACTCGGAGGGCCCGCCGCCCGCGCTCCATGAGATCGACGAACACGCGCTGTTCAAGCTGTTCAAGAAGGAATACAATCGCCTGGACGAGACGCTCATTCGCGAAGTGGTGCCGGACGCGTTCAGGCAACGCCTCGAACAGATGGCGAAAGGCACCCGAATGACGCAGGGGCTCGATGCGCACGAGTGGATCGAGGTGCTCCGGGGGTTTTTGCTCCTCTACGGTTTCGAGGAACGTTTCCATCCCGTCGATATCGTCTCGGGCCTTTTCCCGTTCTTTCTCGCGCGGCTTGCGGGATTCAACGCCG
>JACQXT010000143.1 GCA_016208665.1 Chitinivibrionia bacterium
CTGAAAGCCGACTTCCTGCGTCTGATGCAAGGTCTCTTGCAGGACGCGCATGACAGTGTCGTGGAGGCTCTTGCGGCGCGGTTCCGGCATGCCTCGCCCACCGGTTGCCTAAGCGACGACCTTGAAAGGCTCGGGAGTTGCGGTGCAAAGCAGCGACCCTCGGCTCGGCCAGGGAGTTCAAGATCTGACACGCCTTCAATGATCCGGTTTTAAATCTTGTTGCAATTGTCCATGAGTGGATGTCTGTTGACCCAGATCACGAGAGATAACTTCACCGCTGATTAGTCCGCAATTAACGGGCTTTTTTCTCTTGGGAACTCAGAGGCTGCGCATGGGGAACGAATCGGATACTTCAGTTGACGACACCGCGCTTTCCCGCCGCGTGGAGGAATGGCTCAGCGAAACCAAGCCTGCGCATCTCCGCTCCTCGGATGACGCGCGGCAGCTTATCCGCGAGCTGTCGCTTCGCCAGAAACTGTTGGCGGATGAGCTGAAAGAGGCTTCAGAACGCAACCGCCACTTGCTCAGCGCGCTCCATCATCGAGTCAGGAATAGTTTCAACACCATTATCGGATTGCTCCACATCCAAATCGAGATGAAAGGCGGCGGAAACCAAGAGATCAAGGCAGCCTTGGATGATCTTGAGAGACGCATTCAGGGGATTGTCCTGTTGCACAGCCATCTGCTTCACGCCTACGCGCATGCGTTTCCCGCAGGCAGGGGGGGGACCATACTGCTGACGTTTGGCGTGCGAAAAAAGTTCTATCGGCTAAGTGTGTCTGACGACGGCGTCGGACTGCCCCCTGGTTTTCTCGTCGACTCGTGCAAGACGATGGGAATGCGCCTCGTCTCCTTGTTCGCCGGACAGTTGGGCGCCGAGTTGACGACGGGCCGAAGTAACGCCGGAGGAGCGTTCTTCAGTTTGGGTTTCCCACAAACCTTAGCAGAGTAGCAGGTGTCACATGCGCGCGATCAAGTCCGAGGAAATTTACGTTTTAGTGGTCGAGGACGAGGCGGTCATCGCCGAGGACATTAGGATCCAGCTCGCCCGGTTTGGCTACAAGGACGCCGTCTGCTCCAACGCGGAGAAGGCGCTGGCCCACTTCGCGTCATCGAAAGACGCGCTTCCCCATGTCGTGCTTATGGATATCAATCTGCCCGGCGCTGTCGACGGTATCACCGCCGCCACAATCATCACTGAGCGGTATGGGCGGCCTGTCATCTTCCTCACAGGGCATGAGCAGGCCGATTATTATTCGAGGGCTCTTGTCGCGAAGCCATTCGCCTATTTCACCAAACCATTCAAGACGGAGCAGGTGCGCATATCGATTAACGCCGCCGCCCGGCTTGTCGGGGACGATGTAGCCCAAAAACCGCTCCGCACCGCCATCGCCAACATCGGCGTTGAGCAGCGACTCGTGGGGATCTCCAGCGCCATCCTGAAGGCGCACAAAGAGATAAGCGTGCTGGGGCCATGGCAAACCCTACATCACGATCAACTGCGCCTCGCTGGGAACGCTGGCGGACAGTGAGCTTTTCGGGCATGCCCGCGGCTCCTTCACCGGCGCGCATTGCGACACGGATGGGCATATTGGCTCCGCCGAGGGAGGAACGCTGCTGCTCGACGAGGTCGAGGCTCTCTCCATGAATGTCCAATCCAAACTGCTCAGGTTCCTGGACAGCGGAGAGTACTGCAAGGTCGGCGAGTCCAAACCGCGCAAGGCGGATGTCCGGCTCCTCTCGGCGTCAAACAGGGATCTGGATGAGTTGTGCGAGGAGGGAAAGCTCCGGCGCGACCTGCTCTACCGTCTCGCGGGGGCCATCGTACGGACAACTCCGTTGCGGGAGCGGCGGGAGGACATCCCTTTGCTGGTGAAGCATTTCCTCGCCATCCTCGCAAAGAAAGGGGGCACCGTGCGGAAGTGCTGTATCACCGACGAGGCACTGGGGACGTTGCGGGAATATGACTGGCCTGGAAATGTGCGGCAGCTCAAGCAGATGATCCATCTTCTCTGCGAGCGCCATCCTGGCGGCACCGTGACGGCGGAGGATGTCGTGGATATTCTCGGCGGACGAAACGTCGATGTGGGCGTCGCGAGCTATCAGGACGAGAAGAATCGGTGTCTTGAGGAGTTCGACAAACAGTATTTCACCAAGATTCTCGTCAAGTCGGGGGGAAAAGCGAAAATCGCCATGGAGCTTACCAAGATGCATAGCAAAAACTTCTATAAAAAGCTGAAGGTGCTGGGGTTTACAACCCGGAACTTCAGATAGTTTTAATTCGTCTACAGGCTCGCTCGGCAGCGGGGAGAAAGGCAAGCCCTCGAGCGAATCGAGCGAATCGAGCGAATCGAATGGATCGATGGATTCGTTTCCTCCGGGACTCTTTTAAATGACTAACTTTGACAAAACCTCCGCAGTTTCGGAATATGCGCTTCGGTACTTGCGCGCGCGCGCTGAGAAAGAAGCTAAGGAAAATGAACCCAGTAGCGATGAATCGCTGCCGCCTGATGAGGCGCGGAGTGCGCTCCACGAGCTACGGGTTCACCAGATAGAGCTGGAGATGCAGAACGAGGAACTGCGTCGGGCGCAGGTGGAGCTCGATGCCTTGCGGGCGCGCTACTTCGATTTTTTCGATCTGGCGCCCGTCGGGTATGTCATTCTCAGCGAGAAAGGGCTGATACTGGAGGCCAATCTCACCACCGCCACACTGTTGGGGGTGGCGAGAAGCGCGCTGGCCAAACAGCCACTCACCAACTTCATTCTTCCCGAAGACCAGGACATCTACTATCTTCACCGCAAAAAGCTCTTTGAGACGCGCGCCCGGCAGGTGTGCGGGTTCAGGATGAGGCGGGGCGACTCCCAGCTCTGGGTCCGGGTTGAGTCAGCCACCGCGAAGGACGCCGAAGGCGCGCCCGTGTGCCGCACCGTGTTGAGCGACATCACCGAGCGCAAGCGGATGGAGGATGCCTTGTTCCTGAGCGATGCGCGGTATTTCTCCATTCTCGAGAACCAGGCGGAGCTGATCTGCCGCTATCTGCCTGACGGGCGCCTCTCTTTTGTCAACGAAGCCTATGCCCGCTATTATGGGAAAGCGCGGGAGGATCTTTTGAACCATAACTACATTCCATGCATACCGGAGCCCGACATCTCCATGGTCATCGAGCAGATCAAGGGAATCACGCCGGAAAAGCCGACGGTTGAATTCGAGCACCGAGTGATCATGCCCGACGGCGCGGTTCGCTGGCAGCGCTGGAATCATTGTGGCATCTTCACCCGCCAGGCAAAGATCAAGGAATACCAAGCCGTGGGGCGCGACATCACCGATCGCAAGCGGGTGGAGGAGGAGTTGCTGCGGGCCAAGGCGGCCGCGGAGGAGGCGAACCGCGCGAAGAGCCAGTTCCTGGCCCACATGAGCCACGAACTGCGTTCGCCGCTGAACCCCGTCATCGGGTTCTCGGAACTGCTGGCGGAGGCTCCAAACCTGACGGATGAGCAGCGGCAATGGCTCGGCATTGTGCGTCAACGAGGAAATGATCTGTTGACATTGATCAGCGAGATCTTGGATTTTTCCAAGATCGAGGCGGGGAAAGCCATTCTCGACCAGCGCCCCATGAGTCTGCGCCGGATGATGGAGGACATGCGATCATCGATCGAGCCCGCGGCCGCCAAGAAAGGCTTGGAGCTGGAGTCGCATGTGGCGGTAGAGTTGCCGGACGCGATACGCGCGGACGGGCCGCGGCTTCGGCAGATTCTCCTCAATTTGTTGACCAACGCGATCAAGTTCACGCCGTCTGGGCGCATTTTCATGCGCGTCGAGGATGGAGCCACCTGTATAAGGCGTCCACTGGCCGTCGGCGAAACCGCTTTGCTGTTCAGCGTGCGGGACACGGGCATCGGCATAGCGGAGGACAAGAAGGCCATGATATTCGAGGCGTTCAAGCAGGCCGCCATCTCGCATGCGGTGGAATATGGCGGCGCAGGACTGGGACTGGCGATCGTGAGGCATCTGGTGACGCTGATGGGGGGCGCGATATGGGTGGAAAGCTCGGAGGGCCAAGGCAGCGTCTTCTCCTTTACCGCCATCGTCGGCGTCCTTCCCGCGGGCTCCGTTCCAGTACCCGTGCGGCACACGCGTGAAGCGCGTCCTCACAAACCACTGAAGATCCTTGTCGTGGACGATGATCCGATAAACAATCTTATGCTGGAGGTCGTGCTGAAACGGCGTGGCGACACCGTCTCCTCGGCCAAAGATGGCAAGCAGGCGTTGTCGCTTTTGGACGCCGAGGTGTTTGACGTGGTGCTTATGGACGCCCAGATGCCGCGGATGAGTGGAATCGAGGCCACCCGGGCGATACGGGAACGCGGCCAACGGACCGGGGTGCGCCCGGTGATCATCGCGGTGACGGCGCGGGCGTTGCGTGGCGACAGGGAGCTCCTTTTGGCGGAGGGAATGGATGGCTACGTCTCCAAGCCTGTTCAGAAAGACAAGCTTTTCGACGCCATAGATGCGGCGATTAAAGTGAGGAACGTGATCATCGAGCG
>JACQXT010000152.1 GCA_016208665.1 Chitinivibrionia bacterium
AGGAGGACGCCGAAGCCCACGAAGTCCTTCTGTGCCTGCAAACCGGAAGCGATCTCGAAGACCCGAACCGTTTCCGTTTCACGTCCAACGACGTGTATTTCAAGTCCGAGGAGGAGATGCGCGAGCGGTTCGCCGACGCGCCCGAAGCGCTCGACGCCACCCTGGAGATCGCGGAGAAGTGCAATCTCGAGATCGAGACCGGCCGCGCATACCTCCCGAAGTTTCCCCTGCCCGACGGCTATGAGAGCGGCGCCGCATACCTGAGGGATTGCACGTTCGCGGGCGCACAGGAACGGTACGGAGAGATTCCGGATGCCGTGAAAGAGCGCCTGGCATACGAGCTCTCCGTCATCGAATCCATGGATTTCCCGGGGTATTTCCTCATCGTGAGAGATATCGTCGATTATGCGAAGCGCATGCGCATTCCGGTGGGACCGGGGCGGGGGAGCGCTGCGGGGAGTCTGGTATGCTATTGCCTTGGAATAACGGACATCGATCCGCTCGAGCACGACCTGCTCTTCGAACGTCTCCTGAATCCCGAGCGCGTCAGCATGCCGGACATCGACATCGATTTCGACTTCGAGCGGCGGGATGAAGTCATCCGGTACGTCATCGAACGCTATTCGAAGGAGAACGTGTGCCAGATCATCACGTTCGGAACGATGGCGGCGCGGGGAGTGGTGCGGGATGTGGGAAGGGTGCTCAAGATCCCCTATGCCGAGGCGGACCGGATCGCGAAGCTCATTCCCGCACAACTGGGAACCACGCTCGAAGACGCGATGGGCGGGGTGCCCGACCTCAGGAACCTCATCGAGAACAATCCGCTGTATGCGAAACTCATGAAACTGTCGCGGACTCTCGAAGGGCTTACCCGCCATGCGTCCACGCACGCCGCCGGCATGATCATCACGCCGACGCCCCTCGTGAACCACATTCCGCTCTACCGGACCAACAAGGAAGAAATCACGAGCCAGTACGACATGAAGAGCGTCGAGTTCATCGGCCTGCTGAAGATAGATTTGCTTGGATTGCGAACCCTCACCGTGATCGATTCGACGCTCGCCATGGCGGAGAAGAACCACGGCATACGCATGAAGGCCGAGGAAATCCCCCTCGACGATCCTGCGGCGTACGATCTTCTGCGGGCGGCCGGAACGGTCGGCGTCTTCCAGCTGGAAAGCGCCGGCATGCGGGAACTCCTGAAGAATCTCGAACCGGAGGGATTCCACGACATCGTCGCCGTGAACGCCCTCTACCGGCCGGGCCCGCTCGGCAGCGACATGGTGAACTATTTCATCGAGTGCAAGCACGGCAAGAAGAAGATCGAATATGAAAGCCCCCTGCTCGAGCCGATTCTCAAGGAAACCTACGGCGTGATCCTCTACCAGGAACAGGTGATGCGCGTCGCGAGTTCGCTTGCCGGCTTCTCGCTCGGCGCGGCCGATCTCCTGCGAAAAGCGATGGGCAAGAAGAACCTGGCGGTCATGTCGGACCAGAGAAAGAAATTCATCAAAGGCGCCCTCGAGAAGGGAATCCAGAAACATGTCGCGGAGAAGATATTCGACAAGATGGAGAAATTCGCGCTCTATGGATTCAATAAGTCGCACAGCGCGGCCTATGCCGTGATCTCCGTGAGGACCGCCTACCTGAAGGCCCATTTTCCTGCGGAATTCATGGCCGCGACGCTCACGAGCGAAATGGACGCAAGCGACCGCGTCATGGTGCTGCTCGACGAGTGCCGCGAGATGGGGCTCGACGTCGTCCCGCCGGATATCAATTCGTGCGGGGCTTCATTCGAGGCTCGCGGCGGAAAGGTCGTGTTCGGGCTTGCAGCCATCAAGAACGTGGGATTGAGCGCCGTGAAGAACATCGTCCTGGAGAGAGCGGCGAACGGGCCCTTCTCGTCCCTGACCGATCTCTGCTGCCGGACCGGCTCGAAGATCGCCAACAAACGGGTCCTCGAGAGCCTGATTCAGGCGGGAACGCTGGATTCGCTGCCCGGCCACCGCGCGCAGAAGCTTAGCAACCTCGAACGTGTGATGGAACGGGCGCAGCGAAGTTCGCGCGACGCCGAGCGCGGGCAGATGGCGCTCACCTTTTCGTGCAATCAGGAGGCGGCCGACGAGAACCTGGCGGAGAGCGAACCGTGGACGCCGCAGGAGAAGCTGCGGAGGGAGAAAGAGGCGCTGGGTTTCTTCTTCTCGGGGCATCCGCTCGACAAGTACAAGAACGTGCTCGGCATGCTGAGCACCGTCAGCACGCCGCAGCTCAAGTCCAGCCCAAACGGCAAACACGCGGTCGTCGGCGGGATCGTCAGCTCGGTCAAGATGACGGTCGACCGGAAGCAGAATCCCATGGCGTTCATAACCATCGAGGACGGCGAAGGCCAGGCGGAAGCCGTGATTTTTTCGGATGTGCTGGAGAAGTTCAGGAAACACATCAGCCAGGATTCGGTTCTGCTGCTCGACGGAAAGGTGTCGTGCAGAAACGGCGGGGAAGGAAAGCTGCTCGTCAATTCGGTCGCTCCGGTGGATGGCGAGCATATTCCCGAGCCGCAGGAGATACACCTGTTCATCGACATCGACCGGGCCGGCGAGCGCACCGTGGATGACTTGAAGAAGCTTCTTCCGGAAACGGAACGCGGAGCCGCCGTATTCTTCCATCTGCGCAGAAACAACGAGAACGGATGCATGATACGGTCGCGCTCAGGAGGGGTGAAACTGGACCTCGCCGTTCTGAACAAACTGTCCGCCTCGATCGGAGCCGAGAATATCAAGCTGATCATGGCGAATGCGAAAGGGTGATGATGAAACGCATGCTCGTGCTCCGGCTCGTGATCGCCTGTCTGACGGCCGCGCCGGCGGTTCTTCAGGCGGGCATTCTCTCGCCGATTTACAATGTCGACCATCCCACGGCGGGGCTCCTCGAACACGGGGAATACTACTGCGCCGGCAGGATAGGTCCGGAAAGCAGCGTCCTGGCCGGCCTGGGAGTGGGCATCAAAGGCATATTCCAGATCGGCGCGTCCTTCGGCGTGCAGAAGGTGTTCGAACGGGGCAGCTTGGCGGCGAACGACAAGGTCGGATTTCAAGTGAAGGTGCGCCTGCTCGAGGAGTATCAAACGCCGGCGCTGGCGATCGGCTTCGACAATCAGGGGCGGGGGTTCTACCATGAAGACGCCGAACGCTACGATCGCAAGTCCCCGGGATTCTACGCCGTTCTGAGCAAGAACTATCTGACGGCGGCCGGGGAGATTTCATTGCACGGGGGAGCGAACTACAGCACCGAGAGCGAGGATGACGGCAGTCCCGATTTCTTTGCCGGCGCCGATTGGAGGGTCATATCGGAGCTCTCCTTTCTGTTCGACGCCGACGCCGCTTTGAACGATAATGCCGATGGCGTGATGTTCGGGAAGGGTGGTATATATATAGACGGGGCGGTCAGAGTGAATTACGGCGGCCACCTCTCGTTCATGCTGGTGTTTCGCGACCTCACGGGCAATTTCAAGCCGGCCGGAGGCGTGGGGCGAGAATTCGAGATTTCCGTTTGGGATTCATTCTAGGAGGATCGATCGTGGCTGAAGCAGGCAACGGAAAACCTTCGACGGCGGTTGCGAGCGGATATCTTCCGTTCGAGAAGCCGATTATCGAAATGGAAGAGAAGATCGCCGAGCTCAAGGCGATGGCCTCAATCCAGAACATTTCCATGGATGACGAGATTCGCAGGGTCACCGAAAAGGCCAACCGGCTGCGGGATGAGATCTATTCGAAGCTAACGACCTGGCAGAAGGTGCAGCTCGCGCGCCATCCGAAGCGTCCCTTCACGCTCGACTACATCCAGGGCATGGCGGACAAATTCATGGAATTGCACGGGGACAGGGCATTTGCCGACGATCCGGCCATCATCGGAGGATTCATGACGATGGAAGGCCGGAGGATGATGGTCATCGGACACCAAAAGGGCAGAAACACGAAGGAAAACATATTTCGCAATTTCGGAATGCCGCATCCCGAGGGCTACCGGAAGGCGCTCCGGCTGATGAAACTCGCGGAAAAATTCCGGATCCCCGTGGTGACGCTGATCGACACTCCGGGAGCGTATCCCGGCATCGGCGCCGAGGAGCGCGGACAAGCGGAGGCGATCGCGCGCAACCTCAGGGAAATGGCGGCTCTCGAGGTTCCGATTCTTGCGATCGTGATCGGCGAAGGCGGCAGCGGCGGCGCCCTGGCGCTCGGCGTCGGAGACAGGATTCTCATGCTCGAGTTCGCGATCTACTCCGTCATTTCTCCCGAGGGCTGCGCCGCAATTCTGTGGCGGGACCAGGCGAAGGCGAAAGAGGCGGCCGAGGCGCTGCGCGTGACTTCCGACGATCTCTACACGCTGGGAGTAATAGACAAGATCATCAGGGAGCCGGACGGCGGGGCGCACCGGAATCCCGAAGCGATGGCCGCCGAGCTCAAGCGGGTCATCTATGAGGAATTGGAGTATCTCGCACGTTACGATTCGGAGACGCTGAAGGAGCGGAGACGTCACAAGTACGCAAAAATAGGATACTTCCGGGAAGATTCGGCTTGACACCCGCCGGTTTTGAAAATATACTTTAACTACCAGCCAAAGCTTCAGTCAATGCCGTGAACCGTTGCAGGGTGCATATTGAATATCGCATTCCTTCCCCCACAGACCGTTTGTCCAGGGAGGCTCTATGATTAAAGAAGAGCTGTTGAACATTTTAGCCTGTCCCAAGTGTAAGCAGAAGATCGTACTGGACCAGAACGGTAAATTCCTGAGATGTGATCACTGCAAGCTCAAGTACCCCATCAACGACCAGGGCATTCCCATAATGCTGGTCGACAGGGCCGAGAAGATCTGAAGGGCGAGCACCCCCCTGATTTTAGCAGGATGTAAACGGATTGTGTCTTTATACGCATATCATCGTGGGGGCGCTGGCCGGCTCGGCCGCACCGCATGCGGCCCTCGCGCCGCTTTTGGGACTCGGCAGCCATATCGTGCTCGACTATGTCCCGCACTATGATTTTGAAAGAGTGAGCAGCGAGCTGTTCTTCGGAGGAGCGGCGCTGCTCCTGCTCAAGCTCGCCGGCGTTCTCGACCTCAACGCGTTTCTGGGAGGATTGTTCGGGGCGCTCCCCGACCTCGAGAATCTTCTGTGGAAATGGGGAATACTCCCCGAACACAAAAAGATATTTCTCACGCACAGCGGCATCATCCCGCACGGGCGGGAGGTCGGTCCGCGCAACCTCATTCTCCAGACGATGCTCGCGGCTGCGAGCGTCCTTGTCATGATCGGGATGAAAGGATTTGCATGAGACTTCGCCGGGTATCGCTGATGGTCGCCGTTCTCTGGTGCATGCCGGCGCTCTCTCTGGCCGACGATATCCGCCTCGTTTCCGAAACGAACGGCGAGATGGTGGTTGAAGTGCGGTTCGACAATCCGGCGGCCGCGGAGGATCCTCCGATGCAGCCGTACCTCGCCGTTCCGGGGCTGCCTCGCTTGCACTACGCCAGGTTTTTCGTCGCGGTGCCGCGGCCCGACGGATGGAGGGTGACGGTGGCGGGCGGAGACTTTGCCGAGTCGGCCGGGGGACTTCCGGAACGCGTCGAAGCGGAGCGCGGCGGAGCGGTGCGAAGCGATAGCGCCGCCCGGAGCGGATGGTACCCTCATGAACCCATCGTCGTCTCGAGACCGGTGTATTTCAGGAACGTACCCATGATCGGCGTGGATTGCTATGCCGTGCAGGTGGACTATGATAGAGACGCCAGGAGAACGTGGTCGGCATACACGATCAGGATCCAGTATCCGCCGATCGAGCCCGGCCGCCTCGATCGGGCAATCGATCCGTTCGTCGCCGGCCTCGTCATGAACAGGCGGTTCATACCCGCTCCCGCACCGGCGGCTGCGGCCGGCGCGGACGCCCAGGCGGCGCCGGATCCCCATTTTTCTCTGTCGTCCAATTGGATACGAATCGAGATTGAAAGCCGCGGAATGTACGCGGTAACCGGAAGCGATATCTTTTCGCTCGGTTTTTCGCTCGACGCGATCGATCCGTCGACGATGCGTCTGTTCAGCGCGGGAGGCATCAATCAGAGCAGGTCGTTCGCCGACACGACGGGAACCTGGAAGCCCGGCGCATGGATGACGGAGTGCGCCGTTCTCGTGCGAGACGGCTCCGACGGCGCATTCAATCCGCAAGACAGCCTGGTGTTCTATGCCGTCGGGCCTCAGGGCTGGAAAGATCACTACAAGCCGGGAGCTCCCGATTCGGTATATTTCGACCATCTCTACTCGACATCAAACGTGTATTTCCTTACCTGGGGCGGTTCATTCGGCGGCGCCCCCAAGCGAATGGATCCATCGCCGGCGCAGCCGGCGGGCGGCCCGTACCGCACGACGTTTCCCGAACGCGCTTTTTTTGAAAAGAACATCGTCAAGAATTTCGATTTTGGAGGGGACGGCTGGCTCTGGACGGAAGAGAATGCGGGCAAGCTGGCCTTGCCGCCGGGCACAAAGCTGTTCCCGAGCTTTCAGGTCAAGGATCTCGTGGAGCAGGTTCCTCAATCATTCCGGACGGTTGCCCTCGCGCCGTACTGCGGACTCGCGTGTCCGGATACCGAGAACCACCCCAACGATAACCATCACGCCGTGTACAAGATGAACGGCGCCTGGATCACCGAGAAGATCTGGAACACGGGGTATGCGGCCCGGTACGAGAACGGTACGGCGGTCTCGGCGTCCGGTTATTTCCTCCAGGAAGGGCTCAACCGCCTGACCGTCGAGATTCCGCGCGATCTCAATCCCATAGACTTCATGTATTTCGATTTCTATTCGATCGCGTATGAGCGGTCGCTTCGGGCGGACGGCGGCGCGCTGGCATTCTCCATGCCGGATACGGCGGGACTCGTGAATATGCAGGTCGACAATTTCCCCGCATCCGGTTCTCTCTCCCTCTTCGACGTAACGGGCCAGTTCGATCCGCTCGTATTGAACGGGTTCGCCACCGTTCCGAGGCCGGACAACACCAGAACGGCCCGGTTCTCGCGCTCGTTCTCCGGAGAGAAGAAACATTTCTGGGCATGCGCGCAGGGGACATTCAAGCGGCCGCCTTCGATGCGGCGGCATATTCCAAGAGATCTCAGGAACACGGCGACGTCGCCGGACATGGTGATTCTCTATCACGGCGATTTCCGGGCCGCCGCCGAACGGTTGCGGGCACACCGCATGACCCTTCTGCCCTATTGCCCTAACCCCGACGTCGCCTCCGTCGACATCCAGGACGCCTACGACAACTTCTCGGGCGGCGTTCACGATCCGATGGCGGTCAGAAACTACTGCAAGTTTCTCTACGACCGGGGTGACGGCGGCGGGTCGCCGAGGCTCCGCTATCTCGCCCTGCTCGGAGATGCGAACAGCGATTACAAGAACTTCGCGGCGTCGCAGCCGGATTATCTCCCGACGGATTTGATCCTCAATCCGTTCGAGGGAACGCGGGAAGCCTATGCGACGGACGACCGGCTCGTCTTGATGGATGCGGAGGACGAGATAAGCGGTTACAGCATCCCCGACATCGCGGTGGGGAGGCTGCCGGCGGGGAGCGTCGACGAAGCGGACGGGATCGTGGACAAGATCATCGGGTACGAGACGTCGAATGAATTCGGCGCATGGCGCAACCGCATCCTCCTCGTGGCGGACGACGAGAAATCGACGAATACCAATGCGGACAGCGATTTCATCCTGCAGTCCGAGTCCCTGGCCGACGGCTTTGTGCCGCCCTACATCGACGTCTTCAAGATCTACCTGACCGAATTTCCCGACAGGGGAGGAGAGAACAAGGAGGATGCCCGGAACCTCTTCATCAGCCAATGGAGGAAGGGCGCGCTCCTCATAAACTATATCGGCCACGGGAGCACACGGCAAATGGCTGATGAAAAGGTGTTCCTGGAGGAGAATGCAAACGAGCTCGATAACGGATACCGGCTTCCGCTGATGTGCGCCTTCAGCTGCACGATCGGAGATTTCGATAACGCCGCCGCGAAGAGCCTGTCGGAGAAGCTGCTCCTCAAGAAGGACGGCGGGGTGATCGGCTGCATTTCCGCGTCGCAGGTGACGTATATATTCACGAACTACGCACTCGATTTCAATTTATTCAGGGCGCTGTTTCCATCCGATCCGGGATTCTCCGAACCGGCGGGACTGGCGCTCATCGAGGCGAAGCTCAACACGCTCCCCTTTCCCAACCGGTTTCAAATGGAGAACAACGATAAGTACAATCTCATGGGAGACCCCGCCGTTCGCCTGGCCATTCCGCGGACGTCGGTTGCATTCCACCCTGAGGATGTCGATCGCATGCTCACCGGAACGACGAAATCGATCAGGGGAACGGTGCAGAACGATTCCGGCGTCGACTCGACGTTTTCCGGTACCGTGCTGCTGTTCGTGAGAGAGTCGGACGATACGACGGGGTATACGAGGGCGGAAGACGGATTTTATATACCCTACCGCTACCCCGGCGGCTATATCTACCGCGGAACGGCCGGCGTGGCATCGGGCCGCTTTGTCTTCAACTTTCATGTTCCGCAGTATCCGAATCCGGGGTCCCGCGGATACGTCATGGCGTACGCGCACGACGACCTCAAAGACGTCGACGCAGCCGCAGCCAAAAAAGATATGAGAGTCGTATATCCGGCGCCCGGCACGCCGCCCCCCGAGCCCCTGGACGGCGCTCCGCGAATCAGAATCGGCTTCGAGGGCGGGATGAACAAGATCAAACCGGGCGCGGTTCTCCGGGCCGATGTGGAGGATGCCGACGGCATAAACATATTGAGCACGACCAACGAGGGAAGCCAGGTTCTGGTGCTCGATCAATCGGGCATTCCCATCGGCGTCTCGGACTATTTCACGTTTCATGAAGGGGGATCGGACACATCGGGATATCTCCGGTACGCCATGAACGATATTTCGCCGGGGAACCACCGGGTGATCTACAAGGTGGGGGACAGCTTCGGACAGCTGGCGCTCGATACGCTGTATTTCACCGTCGTCCATCCGATGGACAACTTCGCCGAGGCGGTGCTCAACTACCCGAATCCGTTCAGCGC